>CAYOZY010000021.1:0-22841 GCA_964408525.1 uncultured Sphingobium sp.
GCGCGGCGTTGGGACCGCGTGGCCCGTCGGCGGCTCTAGCGGCGCGGTGGTTAATGTCAAATGAAAAGGCGATAAGGAGAGACACGCGCACGATGTTAACCAAATACCATGGCTGAATTCCGGGAGTTTTTGTGTAAGAGCTGACCATGATGCCGACAAATGCCGGAAAACAGATCGCCAGATGGGCCGCGTCGATGCTGTTGAGCGCAGGCCTTGCCGCCTGTTCGATACCTGAGGCGAAACGACCGCGCGGTTCGCCCTCCACACCGCCGCGTTATGGCGTTAGCAGCCCCGAATTCCGACAATGCACGGCGAAGCTGCGCGAACTGGGTGCGCGTTATACCCCTCTGCCGGATCGCAGCTATGGCGGCGGGTGCACAGCCTATGGCGCCGTGCAGCTCGACCAGATCGTCGTTCCGGTCACGGGCCTTGGGCCGATGACCTGCCCGATTGCGGAAAATTTCACGGCGTGGGCGCGTTATGCCGTTGCCCCCGCCGCGCGCGTCTATTTTGGCAGCGAGCTGGTGCGTATCGACACCTATGGCACCTATAGCTGCCGCACTATCGCGGGCAGCGGCCGCCTGTCGGAGCATGCCCGCGCCAACGCCATAGACATCGCCGCCTTTCTGCTGGCGGACGGGCGGCGCATTTCGGTGCAAAATGGATGGAATGGAGACGAGGCCAGCCGCGCTTTTCTCCGCCGGGTTCGCGATAGTGCCTGCAAGCGCTTTCGCACCGTTCTCAGCCCCGATTACAACGCCGCCCATCATGACCACCTGCATTTCGACATGGGCAGCAAGGGCATGTATTGCCGATAGCCACAGACAACAGCGGCCTTTCGGTTTTCGCAAAAGCGCGCTAACCACCGCCCGATGAGCAAGAAGAATGTAGGAGAGCGCATCTTCCGCCCCGCGCGGCAGGAAGCGCATGACGCCACCGTCGCCATCGAAAGCCCGCAGACGCAGAGCGAATCCTATCGCCTCGCCTTTCAGGATACGGATTTCCTGCTGCGCGAAGATCTGCGCCCCATCCGCTTTCAGCTCGAACTGCTCAAGCCGCAACTGCTGCTCGATGAAGCGAAAATCGTATCGACTTTCGTATTTTACGGATCGGCGCGCATCCCCTCACCCGACAAGGCTCAGGCGTTGATCGAGGCCGCGCGGAGCGATCGCGCCCAGCGCATCGCCAACAATCTCGCCGCCAAGGCAAAATATTATGACGAGGCGCGCAAGCTCGCCCATATCGCCGCGCAATATCCGGTGAACGCCGAAGGGTGCCGCAATTTCGTCGTCTGTTCGGGCGGCGGCCCCTCTATCATGGAAGCGGCCAATCGCGGCGCGGCGGAGGTGGGCGCGCAGAGCATCGGCCTCAACATCGTGCTGCCGCACGAACAGGCGCCCAATGAATATGTGACGCCGGACCTTTCCTTCCAGTTCCACTATTTCGCGCTGCGCAAGATGCATTTCCTGATGCGGGCGCGGGCGCTTGCGGTTTTTCCCGGCGGCTTCGGCACCTTCGACGAATTTTTCGAGCTGCTCACGCTGGTGCAGACCGGCAAGATCCAGCCGATCCCGATATTGCTGTTCGGGCGCGATTTCTGGAACCGGGTGGTCGATTTCGAGGCGCTGGTGGAGGAAGGCGTGATCGCGCCGAGCGACCTCAACCTCATCACATGGGTCGAAACGGCGGACGAGGCATGGGCGGCGGTTCAGGCCTTTTACGAGGAGGAAGCTCCGTCGGCCTGCGATTGAGTGTCGTCCAGAGGGAGCGTTCCCATCCGCTCATACCAGGCGCTTCGGGCGCGAGAGGCGAGCCTGTCGACCGCCGCATCGCGAATCGCGGGCGCACAGCACAGCACACCGAGCGACAAAGGGTCGGGCTGGTTGAAGCAGAGCGGCTGGCCCAGCGCATCGCTCACGCTCGCTCCCGCCTCGCGCGCGATCAGCGCCGCCGCCGCAATGTCCCACTCATTGCCCCAACGCACCGTCGCCAGAACATCGGCTTCGTCGGCGGCTACCATCGCCATGCGCAGCGCGATGCTGTTGGGCTTTGGAACGGGCGTCAGATCGCTGTCGACCCCCGGCAAGCTATCCGCCGGAACCCGCGCTCCGGCCAAACTCGCGCGCTTGCTCGCCCGCAGCCGCAGGCCATTGCGCTGCGCGCCCCGCCCAGCCTGCGCCACCCACAGCTCGCTGCGCGCGGGCGCGGCCAATATGCCGATCACCGGCATCCCGTTTTCCACCAGCGCCACCGAAACCGCCCAGCCCGGCCTGCCGCCCAGATAGTCGCGCGTCCCGTCTATCGGATCGACGACCCACAGGCGATGCGCCGAAAGCCGCGCGTCATTGTCCGCCGTTTCCTCCGATAGCCAGCCCGCGCTGGGCACCAGCTCCGACAGCGCCTCATGCAACATCCGGTTGACTGCGATATCCGCTTCGCACACCGGCTGGCCCGGTTCCTTTTCCCAGCGCCGCACCTGCGTCGCGCCACCCGCCCATAGCTCCAGCGCATGGTCCGCCGCCTGCGAAACCGCGTCGATTATGGGGCGGATGCCGCGATCAACCACCGGCGACCGTCATCCCGTCTATCCTGAGCGTCGGAACGTTGATCGCATAGCGGAAGGAAAGATCGTTCGCGGGAACGAGCGCGGCGAACATGTCTTTCAGGCTGCCGGCTATGGTGATCTCCGTAACCGCCGGTCCCACCGCGCCATTTTCGATGAGAAAGCCCGAAGCGCCCCGGCTATAGTCACCCGTCACCGGGTTCACGCCCATGCCGATCAGCTCGGTCACATAGATGCCGCGCGTGATGCCATGCATCAGCTCGCCGGGAGAAACGCTGCCCGGCTCCAGATGGACGTTCGCTGCGGCAACCCCCGGAGCGCCGCTGGTGCCGCGGCTCGCATGGCCCGTCGGCGCCTGTCCCAGTTGCCGCGCGGAGGCGCTGTCGAGCAGCCAGCCGGTCAACACGCCCTTGTCGATGAGCGCCGTGCGACGGGTCGGCAGGCCTTCGCCATCGAACGGGCGCGAGCGCAGGCCCCGCTTGCGCAGCGGATCGTCGATGATCGTGATACCACTGTCGAACAGTTGCGCGCCCAGATCGTCAAGCAGGAAACTCGACCGGCGCGTGATGGCCGAACCGGCGATAGCGCCGATGAGATGGCCGATCAGGCTGCCGCCCACGCGCGGGTCGAAGATGACCGGCATCGCCCCGCCCTCGATCTTCGTCGCGCCCAGCCGCGCGACCGCCCGGTGCCCCGCGCGCCTACCGATATGTTCTGCATCCTCCAGATCGGCCAGAAATCGGCTGCTGTGGCTGGCATGATCGCGCTGCATGTTCGCGCCCTCGCCGGCCAGAACGCTCGCCCATGTGCCGTGGATCGAGGTGGCATAGCTGCCCGCGAAGCCATGGCTCGTGGCGAGCGCGATCTGGGTGCGGCCCATGCTGGCGCCGCCGCCCTCGCTGTTGGTAATGCCGGGGATGGAGCGCGCCGCATCCTCGACCACCAGCGCGCGTTCCTTGAGCGCGGCAGGCTCGGGCTCGTTCATGTCCTCCATGTCGAGAGCGGGCGGCTTGCCGCGCATCAACTGTTCCGCCGGAGCAAGCGTCGCATAGGGATCTTCCGGCGCCTCGCGCGCCATGGCGAGGCACCGATCCACCAGCATCGCGAGCGAGCCGGGTTCGAGATCGGAGGCGGAAACCGTCGCCGAACGCTGCCCGACGAAAATGCGCAGTCCGATTTCCTCGCTCTCGGATTGCTCCACATCCTCCATCTCGCCCAGGCGCACGGAAATGCCGGTTGAGGCATTGCAGACATAAAGCGCATCGGCGGCGTCCGCCCCAGCCTTGCGCGCCTGCCTGACGAGAGCCTCCGCGCGATCCTGCGCTTGCGAGAGTGAGAGCATGAAAACCAATGTCCTGTAATGAAGATGTCACCGGCCATAACGGGCGATGCACGCCCACGCAACGCCGCGACCGGATGACACAAGCCGGTTCAGCCGCGCGTCGCCAGCCAGTGATGCAACAAATGATGCGCAACCGCTATTTTCGGCGGCGCGATGAAGGGCGCGCTTTCATCTCCCTCCAGCGCAGCGCGCACCTCGTCCGCGTTCGCCCAGAAGGCATGTTCAATCTCCTTCTCATCCAACTTCAGCGCGTCGCTCTCCGTCCGCGCGGTGCAGGCGATCATCAGGGACGAGGGGAATGGCCATGGCTGGCTCATCACATAACGCACATCATGAGCGCGAACGCCAGCTTCCTCGAACAGCTCGCGCACAACTGCGCCCTCCATCGTCTCGCCGGGTTCGATGAAACCGGCGAGCGCCGAAAAGCGGCGCGGCGGGAAGCGATGCTGGCGGCCGAGCAGCACGCGTCCTTCATGCTCGGCCAGCATGATGACGACCGGATCGACGCGCGGAAAATGCTCCGCGCGGCACCCCACGCACTGGCGCGACCAGCCCGCCTTCACCGGCCTCGTCGGCGCGCCGCACGCCGCGCAATAGCCATGGCGCGCATGCCAGTCCACAAGGCTGCGCGCGGCGGCATAAAGCCCCAGTTCGGCCGGTTCGAGAGCCTCGGACAATTCCCATACGCGAGGCGAAAACTGTCCGCCATGCGGAAGGTCGCTTCGCAATCGCGCGAACAGGGGCCGCCCATCCTCGCCCTTGCCCAGCAGCACATGCTCCTCACGTCGCGCACCGGGCGGCAGGGGTTCGCGCGCGAGCAACGCGCCTTCAACCAGCGGATCGAGGCCATCGAACAGGAGGAGGCAGGCAGCGGGGTCGGCGAACCATGCGGCCAGCGCCGCTGGATCCGTGCGCACCTCGTCCGCCCGGTCAAGCGCGGAAACGCAAAAGCCCGGAAGAGAGCGTGTATCAGTCATCGTCATGCCCCATGACAGCTCTTGCGGCCTTTGCAAAGACAGTGGGCAACCCCGCTTCGTCCAGTCGGGCAAGCGGCCACCATTGCCCCGCGCTCTTTGGCTCCACGCTCTGCCCCACCAACAACCGTTCAATGGTCAGCGTCAGACGGAAATGGGTGAACACATGCTCGATGCCCGTATTGAGCGCGGTCCATGCGCCCGCCACCGGCGGCTCACCGCCTTCCGCGCCGCCGCGCGCATCCCAGGCGGTTCCCGGCAGCCCCGCCATGCCGCCCAGCATGCGCCTTTCCCCGCGCCGTTCGATCCACACATGGCCGTCCGACCGCTCCAGCCACCAGAGGGTGCCCAGACGATGCGGCTTTTCCTTTTTCGGCGGCTTGACCGGGAAAGCCTCCATCCTGCCCATGGCATAGGCAACGCAGTCGCCCCGCAACGGACAAAGCGGGCATTGCGGATTGCGCACGGTGCAGACGCCCGAACCCAGATCCATCATCGCCTGCGCGAAATCGCCCGCGCGCTGATCGGGCGTAATCCTGTCAGCAGCCTCGCGGATCGCCGGTCGCGCGGCGGGAAGCGGCATTTCGATCGCGAAGAGGCGGCTCACCACCCGTTCGACATTGGCATCGACCACTACAGCGCGGCACCCAAAGGCGATCGCCGCGATCGCCGCCGCCGTATAGGCGCCGACCCCCGGCAGCTTACGCAACCCTGCCTCAGTAGCGGGAAAACGTCCGCCATGCTCGCCTGCAATCACTCTGGCGCAGGCGACAAGATTGCGCGCGCGCGCATAATAGCCCAGCCCTGCCCATGCAGCCATGACGTCATTCTCATCCGCGGCGGCAAGCGCCTCCACCGTCGGCCAGCGGGCCGTGAATGTCTCAAAATAGGGGATGACCGCCGCCACGGTCGTCTGTTGCAGCATGATCTCGGAGAGCCACACCCGATAAGGGTACGGGCGCTCCTCGCTTCCCGGCGCCGCGCGCCACGGCAGCACCCGCGCATGCTGGTCATAATGGGCCAGCAGCCGGCCCGCTACGGACATATTGCACAGGCTGTCGGGGCAGCACTCGACGGACATGCACGGCGTATGGCATGAAGCACATAATGACGAAACCGGATAAACCCGAAAAGAGCAAAAAGCGCGGCAAGCCCGCCGCGGAGCCAGACCGCATCGGCGGCCCGCGCGTCATAGCGGACCTGATGCCGCGCATCGGCGGCGCGGCATTTCGCCGTTTCGGCTTCGTGCAATCAAGCGTCGTCACGCGATGGGCGGAGATCGTGGGCGAGCGCTATGCCGCGATCAGCACCCCCGAATCAATCCGCTTTCCGGCGGGCAAGAAGGCGGACGGCACATTGGCGCTCACGGTGGCGAGCGGCCATGGCCCCATCATCCAGCATGTCCTTCCCGAAATCATTGAACGGGTGAACCGCTTTTTCGGCTATGCTGCGGTCGCAAAGGTCGCAATCCGGCAAGGCGAGATCATCCGTCGCGAGCCGGAACGCCGTCCACCGCCTTCCAATCTGCGCCCGGTGCCAAACGATCTGGGCGATTCCCTGCGCGACATAGGGGACCCGGAACTGCGCGCGGTCCTCGAAGCCATGGCGCAGGGGCTTGCCAACGCCGCACCGCTCGGCAAGATCGGCTGACCCGCCCCACTCGCGAGTCTCCTCAACATGCCCTATCGCCGCCTGATCCTTTTCCTTGCCGCCATTTTGCTTCCCATGGCCGCGCATGCCGCTCCGCCAAAGGATTGGTCGCGCACCGTCACTGTCACACCCGATGGCGCGCATGTCGTCGGCAACCCGGCAGCGAAGACTCGCCTTGTCGAATATGTGAGCTACACCTGCCCGCATTGCGCCCATTTCGTCGCCGAAGCGAGCGCGCCGCTGAAAAGCGGCTGGGTGTCGAGAGGCGCGATGGCGGTCGAGATCCGCAACCTGATCCGCGACCGCTATGACGTCGCCGCCGCACTGCTCGCGCGTTGTGGCGGCCCGGCACGCTTTCCCGGCAATCATGAAGCGCTGTTCGCGAATCAGGCCGCATGGATCGAGCGCATACGCGCTTATGAGTCCGGTGGTTCAAATTTGCCCGCAGATGCCGGTCGCGCGACGATCCTTGCCGACATCGCCGACAAGACCGGACTCATCGCCCTGCTCGCCAAGCGCGGTGTTGCCCCGGCGCAGAGCCGCGCCTGCCTGGCCAATGAAAAGACGCTCGATGTCATGCTGGCGATGACGAAAAAGGGCCTGGAGCAGGACGGCATCACCGGCACTCCGGGCTTCCTCCTAAACGGGAAGTTATCCCCAGCTCATGACTGGGCGAGCCTGCGCCCTCTGTTGCCCGCGCCCGCAAAGTGAACTAGGGTCTGGCGCTGTTTCATCGGAGCCATATCGCGTGAAAAACTTGTCTCATAAAGTCCCGCTCGCCCTGCTCTCTGCGGCGCTGCTTTCCTTTGCCACGGCTGGCTGTGGAGGCAAAGACACCTCCTCCGAGGCGCCGAAAGTTTCGGCGGGGGAGAATGTGCCGCCGCCCGCCGGCAAGGCATGGGCCGACATCGTCGTCAAGACCGGGAACGGCGGCTATCTGATGGGCAACAGCAATGCCGCGATCAAGGTGATCGAATATGGATCGCTCACCTGCCCTCATTGCGCAGAATTTGCGGAAAAATCCGCCGATGAGATCACGAAAATGGTCAATAGCGGGCGGCTCAGCTTCGAATATCGCTCCTATGTCCGCGATCCGCTGGACATGGCCTCCGCGCTGCTTGCCGAATGTGGCGGGCCGGAACCCTTCTTCCCGCTTTCGCACCAGTTGTTCGCCAATCAGGCGGCAATGTATGAAAAGGCGCAGGCTGCTGGCGATACCGCCTATAAGGCTGCGATGGAAAAGGCGCCAGCAGAGCGTTTCTTCGCGCTGGCCCAGCTTGGCGGCCTCGTCGAGTTCGTCAAGGAGCGGGGTATATCCGAGGACAAGGCGAAACAATGCCTTGGCGACGAAAAGCAGATTACGGCACTCGCGGCACAGGTGCAGGACGCCAACACGAAATTCGACATCACCGGCACACCCACCCTCATCATGAACGGTGCGGTCATGGAAAATGTCGTGACATGGGAAGCGATGCGACCCAAGCTGGCGGAGGCGGGCCTCTGATCGCCAATGGAGATACGCCGCCTCAAGCTCTCCGGTTTCAAAAGTTTCGTCGATGCGACCGAATTGCGCATCGAACCCGGCCTGACGGGGATCGTCGGCCCGAACGGATGCGGCAAATCCAATCTGCTTGAGGCGATCCGCTGGGTGATGGGCGAGGCCAGCGCGCGCTCGATGCGCGGCAGCGGCATGGAGGACGTGATCTTCGCGGGCACCGCAACCCGGCCCCAGCGCGACTTCGCCGAAGTGATGCTGCACGCCAGCGCGGGGGCGGAGGAAGCCATCCCCGCCATAGAGATCGGCGCAGATGGCGAACTGGAGATCGTCCGCCGGATCGAGCGCGGCGCGGGTAGCGCCTATCGCGCCAACGGCAAGGATGTGCGCGCCAAGGATGTCGCGCTGCTTTTCGCCGATGCCGCGACCGGCGCGCATAGTCCTGCACTCGTCAGCCAGGGCAAGATCGCGTCCGTCATCGCCGCCCGCCCGCAGGAGCGCCGCGCCATGCTGGAAGAGGCGGCAGGGATCGCGGGCCTGCACGTGCGCCGCAAGGACGCGGAGCAAAAGCTGCGCGCCGCCGAGGCCAACCTCGCCCGGCTCGACGAAATCCTCGCCGACATGGACCTGCGCGCCAACGCCCTGCGGCGGCAGGCAAAGGCCGCCGAGCGCTATACCAAGCTCTCGGAGCAAATCCGCGTTGCCGAGGCCCGCGCGCTCTATTCCCGCTGGCGCGACGCCGATGCGGCCGCCACCGCCGCGCAGCAGGAGGCAAAAGCGCGCGAAGAGGCCGTGTCAGTCGCCCATGAGGCCCAGTCCGCCGCTGCCGTTCATGCCAATGCAGCGATCGAGGCTCTGGCCGTCGCACGGGCCGCCGCCCAGTCGGCGCGCGATGCCGCCAACGATGCCGGCCACCGGCTCGAAGCGCTCAGGGCGCGGCATGGCGAAGCGGTGCGCCGGCTTGGCGAACTGGACACGCAGGCGCAGCGCCTCGTCGAGGATCGCGCCCGCGAGGACGAGCTGGCGCATGACGCCGCCGAGGCGATTGCGCGGCTGACCGAAGAAGCGGCCGCCCTCAAGAATCGCATCGCAGAAGCGGAAGGCCGCGCGCCCGAATTCGCGGCCCGCATTTCTGCCGCGCAGGAGGCCGCGCGCGACGCCGAGCTGGATCTCGCCAAAGCGATGGCCCAGCAGGCGGGCGAGCAGGCGGAGCTGCGCGTGGCCCAGGCCGCGCTTTCCGCTGCCATGGGCCGCCTCGAACGGGCGCAACGCGATGCGCAACGGCTGGAGGCGGAGCTTGCCGGCCTGCCCGAAGCCGGACCTCTCGAAACCCGGCGCGAGGAAGCAGCGACAGCGCTCATTGATGCGCAGGCGCGGCACGAACGCGCCGAATCCGCGCTCGAACAGGCTCTGTCGGATCGCGAAAGCGCGAGCGCGGCGCGCGCTCAGGCGGAATCCGCGCTTTCATCGGCGAAGGCCGCCCTCTCTGCACTCGAAAGCGAAGCTCAGGCGCTCACGCGCGCGCTGGGCAGCACCGGCGGGAAGGATCGCCTGCTCGATCAGATCAAGGCCGCCCCCGGCTTTGAGCATGCACTCGCCGCTGCGCTGGGAGACGAGCTGGAGATCGGGCTGGACGCGGGCGCCGCGCGTCATTGGGCGGGTGCTCAGGGCACAAAAGATGACCCGGCCCTGCCCGATGGATCGGAGCCGCTGTCCGCTCATGTTGCCGCGCCCACCGCGCTCGCCCGCCGCCTCGCACAGATCGCGGTGACGGACAGCGACGATGGCCAGCCCCTCGCCGTCGGCCAGCGCCTCGTGACGAAAGACGGCCATCTGCGCCGGTGGGATGGGCTTGTCGCGCGCGGCGGCGAAGAGGCATCTGGCGCGGCAACCGCCCAGCGCCTGATCCACGCGAACCGACTGGAAGCCATAGAGGCGCAGCTTTCACCCGCGCGCGGCGACGTTGAAACAGCGCAGACCGCGCTCTCCGCCGCTGCCGTGGCCGCGGCCGCCGCCGAAGCCGCCATAACAAGCCTGCGCGCTGAACTCGCCACCGCCGACAGGGACATCGCCGCGTCCACCCGCGCCCGTGACGACGCATCGGCCCAGATCGAACGCCTTGCCGCGCGCCGGGGCGATGTCGCAGCCCGCACCGAGGAAGCCCGCAAGGATCTGACCGCGACGCAGGCCGAGCATGAAGCCGCTCAGGCCGCGATGGCCGACATGCCCGACGGCGCGGAAACCCGCGATCTCGTCTCCCAGCTTTCCCGCGCCAGCGAGGCCGCCCATGCGCAGGCGAGCCAGCTTCAGGCCGATGCCGCGCTGGCCGAACGCTCGCTTGCCGGGGACCGCGCACGGCTGACGGATGCGGATGGCGAGATAAAGCGCTGGAAAAGCCGTTCGGGCGAGGCGGGCAAGCGCCTTGCCGACATGGCCGCGCGCGAGACGGCGATCGCGGAGGATCGCGCCGCGCTCACCGGAAAACCCGAAGCGCTGGCGCGCGATGCTGAAGCGCTGGAGGCCGAGAGCGGCGAGCTGACGGAGCGTGCCCGCGCGCTGCAAGCCGAGGAAAGCGCCGCCGAAGCCGCATTGCGCGCCACCGAAGCCACCCATGCGCAAGCGGGCGAAGCGCTGTCCCTTGCCCGCGAGGCGCGCGCCGGGGCCGTCGCCCGCGCCGAAGCCGCTGTCGCCCATCGCAGCGAAACCAATCGTCTGTGCGGCGAACGTTTCGAATGTCCACCGCCCGTCCTGCCCGAAAAGCTGGGGTTCGACAGCGCGCAGGCGCGTTCCGGCCCCGCCGAACAGGCCGAACTGGAGCGTCTGACCACCGAACGCGACCGCATCGGCCCGGTCAACCTGATCGCCGCGCAGGAACTTGCAGAACTGGAAGCGCAGCAGGAGACAAGCCGCACCGAAAGTGCCGAAATCACCCAGGCGATCCACCAGCTTCGCGGCTCCATCGGCAGCCTGAACCGCGAAGGCCGCGCCCGCCTGCTCGCCGCATTCGAAGCGGTGGACCAGCATTTCCAACGCCTCTTCACCGCCCTTTTCAACGGCGGACAGGCCCGGCTCGAACTGATCGAGAGCGACGATCCGCTGGAGGCGGGCCTTGAAATCCTTGCCCAGCCTCCGGGCAAGAAGCTTTCGACACTGACCCTACTTTCCGGCGGCGAACAGGCGTTGACCGCCGTCGCGCTGATCTTCGGCCTGTTCCTGACCAATCCGGCACCGATCTGCGTGCTCGACGAGGTCGATGCGCCATTGGACGACGCCAATGTCGAGCGCTTCTGCGATCTGCTCGACCAGATGGTGCGCGACACGCGCACGCGCTATCTCATCGTCACCCACAATGCCGTCACCATGGCGCGCATGCACCGCCTGTTCGGCGTGACGATGATCGAGAGGGGCGTATCGCGCCTTGTCTCGGTCGACCTTGGCGGCGCGGAGGAACTGCTTGCCGCGGAGTGATCCGCAATTTTCCCTTAAAGGGAAGCCTTTGACAGTTCAGAAATCGCGGCAAAACAAAATCCTGGGACGAGCTATCCCGCGCACCCGCGGGCGGACTTGACCACGCGCGCCCGAAAATCAGCCTGGAGACGGGCCTGTCAAGTCGGCGGCTTGTCAGCTCTGGAAGATCACCGTCTTATTATCATTAGGGAGCACGCGATGCTCCAGATGATAGAGCACCGCGCGCAAGCACCCTGCGCTCTATGTCCCGGCCTTTCCGGACAAGACCTTCCGGTGTATCCACATGCGAGACCGCTTACACATCCTGCACGATGATCGGCCCTTCATCCAGATCGGCGGTGACATAATGCGCCGTAGCGCCGATCATCTTGACGCCACGATCATAGGCCTGAGGATAAGGCTTCGCTGCTTGAGCGCGATCAGCTTCTCGGCGATCCTGAAGCCTGCGCCCTCAGGATCGACCAGCGGTTTGCCTGTCTATACCCTGGCATGGCCGCTGGCGGCAGACGCTACAGCTTCTCCTCGAAATGGGCTTCGGTGGTCGCCCGGACCTGATCGAGGCCGATACCCGGCGCCAGCTCGATAAGCTGGAAGGGCGAATTCCGGTTCGGCCGCTCGAATACCGCATAGCTGGTGATGAGCATGTCCACGACATTGGCGCCGGTGAGCGGCAGGGTGCAGGCCTTGCGGAATTTCGGCGTTCCATCCTTCGCTACATGGTCCATCAACACGACGATGCGAGGCACGCCGGCGACAAGATCCATCGCGCCACCCGGCCCCTTCACCATCCGTCCGGGGACCATCCAGTTCGCGAGATCGCCATTTTCGGCGACTTCCATGGCCCCCAGCACCGAAAGGTTTATGTGTCCGCCACGGATCATCCCGAAACTGTCGGCCGACGAGAAATAGCTGGTCCGGTCAATCTCGGTAATGGTCTGCTTTCCGGCGTTTATGAGATCGGGGTCAATCTCATTCTCGGTGGGAAATGGGCCTACACCCAATATTCCATTTTCGGACTGGAAGGTGACGTCGAGATCGGCCGAAATATAATTCGCGACCAGTGTCGGTATTCCGATACCGAGGTTTACGCAAAACCCATCCTGCATTTCAAGCGCAGCACGAGCCGCAAGCCCTTCGCGATCCCAACCGGGTTTCCTGTCATTCATTATACGGTCTCCTTGCGGATGGTTCGTTGTTCAATGCGCTTCTCGTTCAGCGTCGCCTTGATGAGCCGCTGCACAAAGATGCCGGGCGTATGAATGGCGTTGGGGTCAAGCGATCCGGTCGGCACGATTTCTTCCACCTCGGCGACAGCGACCTTCCCGCAAGTGGCGACCATGGGATTGAAGTTTCGCGCGGACCGATGGTAGATCAGATTGCCGAAATGGTCGCCCTTCCACGCCTTGACGATGGCGAGATCGGCGACAATCCCCTGTTCCATTACATAATTTTCGCCACCGAACTGCCGGGTTTCCTTACCCTCGGCGACCGGCGTGCCGAAACCCGTTCGCGTATAGAAAGCCGGAATTCCGGCACCGCCGGCCCTCATTCTTTCGGCCAGCGTTCCTTGCGGCGCAAACTCGATCTCAAGCTCGCCCGCCAGATATTGCCGTTCGAACTCGGCATTTTCGCCGACATAGGAGGAGATCATCTTGGCGATCTGGCGCGTATGGAGCAGTTTCCCTAGCCCGAAATTGTCCACCCCCGCATTGTTCGAGACGACGGTAATGCCTTTGACCCCGCTTAGCTTGATCGCCTCGATCAGCGTTTCGGGTATGCCGCACAAGCCAAAGCCTCCGGCGGCGATGGTCATGCCGTCGAACAGCAATCCGGCCAATGCATCGGCAGCGTCGTCGTAAAGTTTTCGCGCCATCTGTTACTCCTCAAAGACTGCTAACACGGTAGCCGCCATCGTAAGCAACTACCGAGCCGCTCATATAGCCAGACTGGTCCGATGCAAACAGAAGAAGCGGGTGAGCCAAATCTTCGAGCCGCCGAGGGCGGCATTGATGGACTATGGGCCGATGATTGTGCCATGAGCAGATCATGGCATCTGTCTCTTCTTCTCCGGGCGCACACACTTGGACCGCCGCGGATCCGCGCCGCAAGCGCATGGAAGCCAAAAAAGAAGCGATTTTCGACGCCGCGCTCGAAGTTTTCATGAGCAACGGCTATTCCGGAGCCTCCATGGAGCGCGTGGCGGCTGCCGCAGGTGTATCCAAGATGACCGTCTACCGGCATTTCGAGAGCAAGGAGACGCTGTTCCTCGACACCATCAATCGCCATTGCGACCAGATCTACGATGTGGAAATGCATCCGCCCGTTCAAAGCCGCGAGGTGGCGCGCGAAGAGCTACTCAAATTCGGTTGGACGTTCATCAACACCATTGTGGCCTATGACATCATGGCGTTGTGGCGCATGCTTGTCGGCGAGGTACAGCGCTTTCCCGAAATCGGAGCTTATGCCTATGATGTGGCCCCCGCCCGCACGATTGCAGTGATCGAGAGCATCCTGTCAGGCATATTTCCCCCGGATGAAGCGCGCGGCAGAGCCAGCGCCTTCATGCACATGCTGATGGGCGATGTGCACCAGCGCCTGATCCTCCGCAAAAGCGAACGCGACGATGTCATGCACGAGTTCGGTCCGCAGATCGATCTGGCCGTAAAGCTCATCCTGGGCGCCTGATCCTATTCAATCACCATTGACGCCTTCTCCAAAGAGGAGGCATGCTCCAATTCTACAACTGTATGCATTTTTCGCTTTACGTAATACGATACCGTATCGTATTATATGAAAGCAGGGATAAAGCACGGGTAATCACTGTCAACAAGGGAGAGGGGTTATCATGAGCAGCGCATCTAAAGCCACGTCGGCATCGGACGAGGACGGTTCGACGCAGAAAGATATCCTGTCCGAACATACGGCGGATTGGAGCTGCTACACGGCAACGCCGCTCGAAACCCAGCAAAGGGTCGAAGCGGCGCGCGGCAAATGCCCTGTCGCCTGGAGCGACGAGCACGAAGGTTTCTTCATGCTGCTCGGCTACAAGGACGTGCGCAAGGCGATGTCCGACTATCGCACCTTTTCGTCTGAGCCTCAGGCGCTGCGCCCGATGCTGCCGCGAAAGCCCATCCCGGCGCTGGACATGGACCCGCCGCGCCACGGCGAATGGCGCAAAATCTTCAATTCGGCAGTAACGCCCGCGACGCCCGCGCAAATGGAGCCATTCGTGCGCGCCGACGTGCGGCGGCATATCGACCGCTTCAAGAGCTGGGGGCAGTGCGACATCCTGAAAGAGCTTGCAGAGCCCGTGCCCGCGGAAACGGTTTGCCACCTCGTGGGCGTTGAGGAGGAAAAGGCCCCGGCCATCCAGAAGGCTGCCGTCGAGATGTTCGAGGCGCAGGGCGACCCGGACGAATTTGGTCGGCGGCAGGCGATTTTCGCTGAGCTGACCGTGACCGAAGTGCACGATCGTCGCGCAAACCCGCGCGACGATTTCCTGACGTCGCTCGCCAATGTTCAGGTCGAAGGCCGCCCGCTCGATGACGACGATTATGTCGTGCTGTTCGCCGCCTTTCTGGGCGCGGGTCATCACAGCACCACGTCGGCGATCGCCAGCATGGTCAGCGAGATCTTCTCGCGTCCCGGATTGCCGGATCTGCTTCGCCGCGAACCGGAAAAGCAGGAGATCGCGATCGAAGAGGTGCTGCGGCTGCGTCCGCCTTTCTTCGGCTTTTACAGGCGCGTCAAAAAGCCGGTCGAGGTTGCGGGCGTCGAAATGGCGCCGGGACAGGATGTCTACATGGGCTGGATGGCGGCGAACCGCGACCCCGAAATCTTTGCGTGCCCCGCCGAATTTCGCATGGATCGCGAAAGCTATCGTCATTTTAGCTTCGGCTTCGGCTTCGGCATCCACATCTGCCCCGGCGCTCCACTGGCGCGCATGGAACTCAAGGTCGTGCTGGAAGAATTGCTGGCGACCTTCCCCGATCTGAAAGTCGAAGGGCCAGTACCCGAATATGAATTCGGAGGAGGCGACTATAACTGCCTTCCCGCTTTGAACGTCACCTACACACCGGTGTCGTAACGCCGCCCTCCCGCTCAGGCGGGGGCGATGACGAGAAACGACAGGCAACGGAACCGCTTTCGCACCGCGAAAGCGGGACAGGGAGGTTTTAGCCGCGAAGTTCAGACGGCCGATTTGGCGAGGAGAGGGAAAGTGATGAACAATACTGCGAAGGGGGAGATCGGAGGAAGCGTGTGCAGCGCTCGATCCCCATCTGCCTTCGGGATAGCCGGGCAAGCCACGGGTTGATGATCGCCGGGCGCCACTCCGGCCCTTCGGCGGGCTTGCGGTGCAGGGCAGGACGGCCCCGGCGCAGATCATCATAGTCCATACAGGGAAGATCGTCATGCACCAGAGATTGGGCGTGAACACATTCGATGGCAGCGCCAACTCGCAACGCGTGGTCATAGGCCCCTCCCACCAGATCCGCCTCCCGCGCGATGGCTTCGATCGCGGCCTGGCGATTTGGCGTCGCGTAGCAGATATCGCTCACGCTTGGAGCAGCCACATCATCGAACCGGGCGCGGATCGCCATAATCATGGCCTCGGCGTCGCGTACAGAAAAGGTCATCTGTATGGCATAAGCGACGGCGGTGTTGCGGCCCAGATCCAGCACATCCAGATCGTGCGGCTGGGAAATAACCGACGCCGCGCTCCTTTCTTATCACCCGCGCGCTGTCGTGCGCGGAGAGAATCGCCCTGGCCCTAGCCGGAATTTCCTCCACCTCCTGCACGAATATAACGGCGTGGTGCTTCCGGAGTGCCAAAAGCTGCGTCAGGCGAGCGCGATCCCATAATTCTCCCCAATATAATTATAATTCTTGCACCAGGAATTTTTAATGCGCACCTTTGGACAGGTTGCCTGTTACGAGCTATGTAATAGGCGCTTGCTTCACCCTGTTATCCTGCTGGACCATATTCCTTGCCTACCGCTATCGTCATCGGATCCGGCTTTGGCGGACTTGCTCTGGCCATTCGCCTGCAGAGCGCGGGCGTAACCACCACGCTGGTCGAAGCGCGGGACCGCCTCGGCGGACGGGCTTATGTGTGGAAGCGACAGGGATACAGCTTCGATGCAGGACCCACGGTCATCACCGATCCCAACTGCCTCGAAGAGCTGTGGGGGTTGTCCGGCAGCGCGATGGCAGACGATGTGACGCTGCTGCCGGTTCAGCCATTCTACCGCCTGCTGTGGAACGATGGCACGCGCTTCGATTATTCAAACGATGATGCCAGTCTCAATGCTGAAATCGCCAGGCTAGACCCCGCTGATGTCGCGGGATATTCGCGGTTCCTCGCGTATTCGCGCAGCGTCTACCAAGAAGGCTACGTAAAGCTGGGCGCTGTGCCGTTCCTCAACTTTTCCAGCATGGTGCGCGCGGCGCCCGCGCTGATGAGGCATAAGGCCTGGCGCTCGGTTTACAGCCTGGTTTCAAGCTTTGTGCGCCATGAAAAGCTGCGGCAGGCGCTTTCGTTCCATACACTTCTCGTGGGCGGAAATCCAATGCAGACGAGCAGCATCTACGCACTCATCCATCATCTAGAAAAGACCGGCGGCGTATGGTTTGCCGAGGGCGGAACCAGCGCGCTGGTCGCAGGAATGGCCGCCCTGTTCGAGCGCCTGGGGGGCACGGTGATACTTGGGGATGCGGTGGAGAGGATCGAGCACCGGGGCAACCGGGTTACCGGAATCGTCACGGCATCCGGCCGCACATTGCATGCGGACAGCATCGCCACCAATGGCGATCTAGTGCACAGCTATGGCCTGATCGCAGGATCGGCATATGCCGCCCGCCGCGTCCGGGCGCTCAAACGCAAACGTTTCTCGCCCAGCCTGTTCGTCGTGCATTTCGGCCTTAAGGGCGATTTCCCGGACATCGCCCATCATTCGATCCTTTTTTCGGATCGTTACGGTCCGCTGCTCGAAGACATTTACCGCAATGGACGCCTCGCAGAAGACCCTTCGCTTTATCTCCACCATCCGAGCGCCACGGATGCGGCAATGGCGCCGCCGGGCCACGCCACCTTTTACGCGCTCGCCCCGGTGCCACATCTGGGCAAAGCTCCAATCGACTGGGCGGCAGAGGGACCGCGCTATCGCCAACTGGTACTGGAGCGGGTGCGCGACATGCTGATCCCCGACCTGTTCGAGCGGCTTGACGTCTGTTTTCACTACACGCCGCAGGATTTTGCGGGCGATCTCGGCGCGCATCTCGGCAGTGCCTTCAGTCTGGAGCCGCTGCTGACGCAAAGCGCGTGGTTCCGCGCGCACAATCGCGACGATCATTTCGCCAATCTCTATTTCGTGGGAGCGGGGACGCATCCGGGTGCCGGAATACCGGGTGTGGTGGGCAGTGCCAAGGCCACTGCAAGCCTGATGCTTTAAGGCGCTATCCCCGTTGCCACACCATATCAACAAGCGCTAAGCGATGGACATGATACTGGCGCTGATCTTTCTCTGCACTGTCGCGGCAATGGAGCTGTTCGCATATGCGACGCATCGCTGGGTGATGCACGGCCCAGGCTGGTTTCTGCACGCCAGTCACCACAGCGCCCGCAGCGGCAGGTTCGAATGGAACGACCTCTATGCCGTGATATTCGCGCTGCCCTCGATCCTTCTCCTCTATGGCGGAGTACAGGCCGGATGGGGCGCATGGGCCACAGCCGTCGGCGCGGGCATCGCCGCTTATGGTGCAATCTATTTCGGCTTTCACGACTGGATCGTGCACCGCCGCATCTCGCACCGGATCGTACCACGCTCTGTCTATTTCAAGCGCATCGTGCAGGCCCATCGGCTGCATCATGTGGTGGAGAGCAAGCGGGGCGCGGTAAGCTTCGGCTTTCTCTATGCTCCACCGCTGGACAAGCTGAATGCGAGGTTGCGGGCTTCCGGTGACGCACGGCTGCGCGAGCCGGATGCGTTTCCCGACTAGCGCGACTTCCCAGAATCAGGGTGCAAAAGCAGAAAGCCGGAAGACCGGCTATGATTGGCACCGTCACACATGATGACCTCGATCGAGAGCTGGAAGCGCTCAACGAAAGCGTGAATCAGGCCCTCTTCTAACGCGGCCGCGTCCACAGGCCGGAGCGAGGTCGATCTGCCGGATGGCTTGCAACGCGCAGGGCTGCCGAGACAAGATGGAAGAGCTTGCCCAACGATCCGACCCGCAACCGTTCATCCCACGCATGTGTGCCTCGGCGAACCACCATCTCGCCGATCGCGCCATAGATGCCGTCCGCCGCGAGCACCGCCAGCCGGGAACGCGGCGCAAGCCGCGCCGCGCCGATCCGGGCTGAATGGCGATATGGCCCAGCGAGATCCACCAGCCGGGCGGCGAGCACGGCCAGTCCCTTCCGGTTGAGCGAGTGGGCGAGGTCCGCTTCGTTCAACCCGAGTTCCGCCAGCCACCGCGCGGGAATGTAGCAACGCCCCGCTTGCGCATCCGGCACAATATCCCGCGCGATATTGGCGAGCTGGAACGCGATGCCGAGGTCGCAGGCGCGGTCGAGCGTGTCAGAGTCCGCCGGATCGACACCCATGACCACTGCCATCATGCAGCCGACCGCACCGGCGACATGATAGCAATATCGCAGCAGGTCGTCCTGCTCCGCGGGCCGCCAACCCGCCGCGTCCAGTGCGAACCCTGCAAGATGATCATCGATGAAGCGGCGCGGCATGGCGGTCTCGTTTACAACCGCACGAAGGGCGGCGAACGGCAGGGATACTTCCCCGTCGCTATCCAGCGCCTCAGCCGTCATCTGCTCCAGCCGTGACTGCACTGCGCCCGGATCATGCGGGGTGGTTGCACCATGTCCCAGATGCTGCCCGTCGGTGAGGTCATCTGCCGCGCGGCACCATGCATAGAGCAGCCATGCCCGCTCCCGCGTCCGGGGCGCGAACAGTCTGCTCGCGGCTGCAAAGCTCTGTGATCCGCGCGCTATGGCCTCGCCAGCCGCGACGACGAGGTCGGCTCGATTGGGCGTGGCAGGCGACATCGCGTCCGTCACCGGCGCAGCAACGCCGCTGCGGCCCTGCCGACGGCAACCGGCGGCCAACCGCTGAGAATACGCGCCTTATCCGCCGTCGTCAGCGTTCCGGCATAGAAACGGCCGATCAGCCCCGGCGGCAGTCGGTAAAAATGCTCGAATATGCGATAGCGCTCGTCCGGCACGGCGGCATGGAAAAGCATGCGATTCAGCAGCCGGAAATAGCGTCCCTCGCGCCAGTGCCGCAAAAACCGCTCACGCGCCCAGCGGCCGAGCGCGACGCCACCAGTATCGACCGGAGCGCTCGACATCGCCTCGGCCACGCGCAATGCGAGCGAGAAGGAATAGCCGGTAGTGGGGTGAAAAAACCCGCCCCGCAGCCCCAGCCTCGCGACCGGATCGTCGGCCGGCCAAAACGTGTCCGGATCGCCGCCGATCACAATGGGCAGCACGCCCTGTTCCTGCCGAACCTCACGCCCCAGAACGCCTCGATCTGCCGCAAGCGACCGGACCCGACTCAAAACCGTCGAGACATCCAACTCGGGCACATCGCTATAATAGGTGTCCTCGACCAATACTCTATCCGGGGCGAGCGGCAGAATGTAGACGAAGCGATAGCCATCAATCTGCGGCACGGTGGCGTCCATCACGGTGGCGCAATCTGGGTCCGCGGCCGCGGCATCGAATTCTATGCCGACGAACTTTTGCCAGCCGAGGTCAAGCCCCGGCATCGGCCCATCTGGCCCCCTCGCGTCGACCACTCCCCGCGCCGCGATCCGCTCTCCGGATTTCAGGACTACATGGTCGGGCAGGATGACATTCACTGCCGCGCCCAGCCGCCAGGAATTCGCAGCCAGTCGACTGCGGACCAGCGCATCCAGCGCGGAGGAGGAGACGGCATTATAGGGCATTTCGATTTGACGCGTACGTCCCGGAAAGCGGACACAGTGGCGCTGCCACCGCACCGGCGAGAGCTCGTTTACGAAGGTACGCATTGCGAACGGCACGTCGCCGTCGAAAAAGGACCATGTGTGATTGCCGCCAAAGCTTGCGCCGGCTTCCAGCAGCAGTACCGGCACGTCCGGCCGACGCTCGGCCAGCATCAGCGCCGTCAGCGATCCGGCCAGCCCGCCGCCGACGATGATGAGGGGTGACTGCGATGTCATGATTGCTCGCTTTATCATGCCGCTGCTGTTACACCAATCCGATGCAAGGGAAAGATGTCCTTATGGCCGCGCTGGCGGCTGTATTGATGATTGGCATCGTCGCGGTGCGCTACCTCGCCGCCAGCGGCCTGTTCGCTTACATAGGAGAGCGGAGAATACCGGGGCTGCATGCTGGCCTGCGCGCGCAGATACGCCGCGAAATCGCATGGTCGTTATTGAGCGCGGGGATTTACGGGCTGCCCGCGGGCCTTGTTGCCTGGGGATGGCAGCACCGGGGATGGACGCGAATTTACGAGGATTTTCACGCTTACCCGTCATGGTGGATTCCGTTGTCGTTTCTGCTGTGCCTGCTGCTGCACGACAGCTGGTTCTACTGGACGCATCGCCTGATGCACCATCCTCGCCTGTTCAGCGCCATGCACGCCGTTCATCATGCCAGCAGGCCCCCGACCGCTTGGGCGGCGATGAGTTTTCATCCGCTGGAGGCCATTACGGGCGCCTTGGTGATCCCCGTTCTGGTCTTTGTGCTGCCGCTTCATGTTGGAGTCGTCCTCATGGTCCTGCTAACGATGACGCTCATGGGCGTGATCAACCATATGGGGTGGGAGCTATTTCCGGCTCCGCTATTGCATGGCCGCGCGGGACGCTGGCTGATAACCGCAACACATCATCAGCTTCATCATCACAGGTACAACTGCAATTATGGCCTCTATTTTCGTATCTGGGATCGTCTGTGCGGCACGGATCACGGCCTTGGCGCTTTTGCTCATGGCAGTGCCGGGCGGGAGCGAGCCTAGCGCTGCGTCCGCCACCCTGGAGGTGAATGTCCATGGCGTACGCTCCGGCAAGGGCACGTTGCGGCTGATAGTCTGCCCGCCCGGCGCTGGATTCCCAGACTGCGGAGCCAAAGCTCTCCGCGCGGCTACCGTGAAAATCACCAATGGCAAGGCCTTGGCGCGGTTTGAGGGGTTGCCCCCCGGCACTTACGCCGTGGGCGTGTTTCACGATCGGAATGGCAACGGCAAGCTTGATACAATTCTGGGCATCCCGCGCGAGGGCTTCGGTTTTTCCCGCAATCCCCCGCTACGGCCAAGAGCGCCCAGGTTTGAGGAGAGCATGATGCCGGTGCGGGAAGATGTCAGGATCGATATAGAACTGCGTTATGTCGTTTAACGCATCCGGCTGTCAGCCAAAATCTCTTCAACTCGCAACGCAACCTCGTCTGCCACCATCTCTAAAAGGATATGCGCTCCGAAGCCCTTACCGATCGGCAGAAGCATGCGGCCTAACGCATGTCCTTCTCTTTGCCCGGATTCCGCAAAGCGGAGAGGAGTTCATACTGGACTGACACACACTGCCGAACAAGTCATGATCTGCCCCCTTCTGAGTGGGCCAAAATAACATTGATTTTGGTCCACTCAGAGGGGGCAGATCAAAAGCCAATCAGTCGACAAGCGGATTGCCGGGTAACTGCTTCCATTGGCTAGACAATGCGGTAACGAATTAGATATCAGGACAATGCTGCTACGTTATGATAGCCGCCCCTGTAAAACAGGAGAGGGTTGCGATCGTTACTCGCGCCCATTGCTTCCACCTTTCCGACAACAAACCAATGATCGCCCACTTCGATGACGCTGTTTATGCTGCATTCCGTCCATGCGACGATATCATCAAGTAAAGGCAGTCCACCGGGGCTGGCCACAGTTTTCATTTCACCGAACTTGTCTTCCCTCTTGGAAGAAAATTGTCCGCATAACTCAGGCTGGTGAGAACCCAACACATTGACACAGAATCGGCCGGTTTTCTCGATCTTTGGCCAAGTGGAAGAGCCTTTGTCGGGAAAGAATCCTACCAAGGGTGGATCAAGCGAGATAGATGTAAAGCTTCCCACGACAAGACCATATCGTTCATTCTTGTCATTCTGAGATGTAACGACACAAACACCTGTCGGGTAGGTAGAAAGAACATCGCGGAAAAAGCGTGGTTCGATAGTCATCGACAGTCGGCCTTCCTTTCAAGCCATGCCGCCTTCGAGTTCGAATATGGCGGCATTTTGATACCTAGATCATTTCTGGTTGTCAACGCCGGGATAAAAACGGGCCAGGCACCGGTTTAAAATGGGGCCAGTTG
>CAYOZY010000022.1:0-548 GCA_964408525.1 uncultured Sphingobium sp.
GATCGACGATCGTGTCGAAAGGCATCAGCGCCGGGCGGAGCAGCGGGACATATCGCGGCCTCGTCCGCGTCGCGCCGCAGGCGGAGGGCGTGCGCAACTTCACGCAATGCGACTCGCTGCTGCTGGGGTCCGAGTGCGGCGCACACACTGTCCCCTATATCGAGGTGAAGAACCCGACCGCGCAGATCGAACATGAGGCGACGACGAGCAAGATCAGCGACGACCAGCTCTTCTACGCAATGCAGCGCGGGCTGGACGCGGAGAGTGCGGTGGGCCTTATCGTCAACGGCTTCGCGCGCGAGGTGCTGCAACAACTGCCGATGGACTTCGCGGTCGAGGCGCAGAAGCTGTTGGGGATTTCGCTTGAGGGGAGCGTGGGGTGATGTTCAAGCCTGTTTTATTGCTCGCAGTGTTTATGCTTGGAGCTTGCAGTGAAAAGCGTGTGTGGCAACTCGACATATTTTATGGCGATGCCCAACAGTGTCTTTTTAATGTCAATGAAGGCCTGACTTATGAAAAGTCACCAAATTGCAGACACTTGAAGACGT
>CAYOZY010000022.1:568-22426 GCA_964408525.1 uncultured Sphingobium sp.
GCTCAGGCTCGCAAAAAGCTTAATACAGAAAACGACCAAGACAAGCTTCGGTCGCAAGAAGCACAGACTATGGCATGGAAAGCACGAGTGATTTCTTTGACCCAAAATAAAGAAATTGAATTCTGAAGGTCCCTATAGAATGCTCCAAATAAATAACCTTTCGAACACTGTTGCGGAGAAGCCGATATTGAAAGGCCTTTCCCTCGCCATCAACGCGGGGGAGGTTCATGCGATCATGGGGCCGAACGGCGCAGGGAAATCCACACTGGCCTATACGCTCGGCGGGCGGCCTGGTTATGAGGTGACGGGCGGCTCGGTCACGTTTGACGGCACCGACCTCCTCTCCCTCGAACCGCATGAGCGCGCCGCCGCCGGGCTGTTTCTCGGCTTTCAGTATCCGGTGGAGATACCGGGAGTCTCCAACCTGCAATTCCTGCGCGAGAGCCTGAATTCGCAGCGCAAGCTGCGCGGCGAAGAGCCTGCATCGGGCGCCGAGTTCATCAAGCTCGCCAAGGAAAAGGCCGCGCTGCTCGGACTCGATATGGAGATGCTCAAGCGGCCGGTGAATGTCGGCTTTTCGGGTGGCGAGAAGAAGCGCAACGAGATGGTGCAGATGGGCATCCTCGATCCTAAACTCGCGATCCTCGACGAGACGGACAGCGGGCTGGACATTGATGCGCTGAAGATCGTCGGCGCGGGCATCAACGCGATCATGCGCAAGCCCGACAAGGCGGTGCTGCTCATCACCCATTATCAGCGGCTCTTGGATTATGTGAAGCCGGACTTCGTGCATGTGCTCGCGGGCGGAAAGATCGTGAAGAGCGGTGGGCCGGACCTGGCCTTGCAGCTTGAAAATGAAGGCTATGCCGAGGTGATCGCGGCGTGACGGCACTAGCCCTTCCAACACGGCGCGACGAAGCGTGGCGCTATAGCGATCTGGAGGCGGTGGCGAGCGTGTGGCCGTTGCCTGCTCCGGTTGAAATTCGCGTCGGCGCAGGCGAAAATGCTGCGCAGCAATTTTTGCAGCATAGCGCAACAAACGCGGTGGCGGTGCAGGATTACCGGATCGTGGTTGAGCCACGCGCGCGGTTCGATTTCCACCTACTCAATATCGGCGGTCGGCTGGGCCGCGTGACCTTCGATGTGACATTGCATGAAGGCGCGCATTTCGAACTTAATGCGGCGATCATCGGCGGCGGCGACCAGACGCTGGAGATCGTCACCACCGTTACTCATGCCGAACCGAACGCGACCAGCAGGCAGACCGTCCGCTCCATTCTGGCCGGCCATGCGACCGGCAGCTATCTCGGAAAGATCGCGGTGGCAAAGGGCGCGCAGCAGACCGACGCGGAGCAATCCATTAAGGCGATGCTGCTCGATCGCACCGCATCCGCCAATGCCAAGCCGGAGCTTGAAATCTTCGCTGACGATGTGAAATGCGCGCATGGCGCGACCGTTGGCGAACTGGACCAGCAGGCGCTGTTCTATATGGCTTCGCGCGGGATGGACCCGGTCACGGCGCGGACGCTTTTGTTGCGAGCGTTCGTGGCAGGCGTGTTCGACGGGATAGCGGACGAGACGGAGCGCGAGCGTTTCGAGGCAGCGGCGCTGGAAAAGCTGGAGACGCTTGCGTGAACCGTGCGGACTTCCCCGGCCTCAGGACCGCCGATGGTGCGGACTGGCACTATCTCGACACCGCCGCCACCGCGCAAAAACCGCAAGTGGTATTGGATGCCGTCGCCCGCGCGATGGGCGAGGACTATGCGACCGTGCATCGCGGCGTCTATGCACGCTCGGCGAAAATGACGTTCGCCTATGAAGCCGCGCGGCGGCGCGTGGCGAGCTTCATCGGCGCGGCGAGCGAGAATGAGATCGTTTTCGTGCGCGGCGCGACCGAGGCGATCAACCTTGTCGCGCAAAGCTGGGGCGGGGCGAATATCGGGCCGGGTGACCGCATTCTCCTCTCGCAACTGGAGCATCACAGCAATATCGTGCCGTGGCAGCTGCTGGCCGAACGCGTGGGCGCGCATATCGATGTCGTGCCGCTGACAGAAGATGGCCGCATAGACCTCGACGGGATGGGGCGCATGATATCGCCGCAGCACAAGCTCGTCGCGCTTGCTCATGTGTCGAACGTGCTCGGCAGCATGCTCGATGTGACGCGCGCCAGCGACATAGCGCACAGCGTCGGCGCCAAGATCCTGATCGACGGATGCCAAGCGGTGCCGCGCCTCCCCGTCAATGTCGCGGCGCTGGGGTCGGATTTCTACGCCTTTTCCGCGCACAAGCTTTATGGCCCGACCGGCATTGGCGCATTGTGGGCGCGACAGGAGATACTCGACGCGATGCCGCCCTGGCAGGGCGGCGGATCGATGATCGACCGCGTGACATTCGAGCGTACAACCTATGCCCCCGCGCCCACCCGGTTCGAGGCAGGCACACCCGCGATAGTCGAGGCGATCGGGCTGGCTGCCGCGATCGATTATGTCGAGGGCATCGGCATCGAGGCAATCCACGCGCATGAAGCCAAGCTGGTGAGCAAGGCGCGCGCGGCGCTGGCTCAGCTCAACAGTGTTCGCATCTTCGGCCCGGAAGACAGCGCGGGGATTTTGAGCTTCGAGGTCGAGGGGGTGCATCCGCACGATGTCGGCACCATATTGGATGAGGCCAATGGAGAATATGGCCGCGTGGCCATCCGCGCTGGCCATCATTGCGCCCAGCCGCTGATGGCGCATCTCGGCGTGGAGGCGACCGCGCGGGCGAGCTTCGGGATATACAGCGACGAGCGCGATGTCGACGCGCTGGTGAGCGGGATAGAGCGGGTAAGGAAAATATTCGGGTGAGCGACATGAACGAAGAGCAGAAGATCGTTACCGAGGAAGTCGAATCCGTAGCGCCGCCGCCAAGGGCGCGGGTAGAGGATGTTGTCGACGAAGGCGCGCGGGAAAGCGCTGCCGAAAAGCTGGAGCGCAAGCGCGACTATCTCGAAGGCTTCCTGTCGCAACAGCCGGAAAGCGAGAAGGCTGGCGAACCGGGCGGCAGCACCTATGATGCGATCATCGATGCGCTGAAGGAAATTTACGATCCGGAAATTCCGGTCAATATCTATGATCTGGGCCTGATCTACGGCGTCGACGTCAGCGACGATGGCCATGCGGTGGTGACGATGACGCTGACCACACCGCATTGCCCGGTGGCCGAATCCATGCCTGCCGAGGTCGAGCTGCGCGTCGGCGCAGTGCCCGGTGTCGGCGATGTCGAAGTGAACCTGATCTGGGATCCGCCATGGGATCCACAGAAAATGAGCGACGAGGCGAAGCTAGAGCTTGGAATGTTATGAACGCAGAGACAAAAACCACGCGCGCGCGGCCCGCGGCCGTCATTCTCTCACCCTCGGCAGAGGCGCGCATTGCGGAGCTGATGGCCAAGGCGCCGGAAGGGACGGTTGGCGTAAAGCTCTCCACCCCGCGCCGGGGATGCTCCGGCCTTGCCTATTCGGTCGATTATGTCAGCGCCGAAACGCCGCTCGACGAGAAAATCGAGACCCCCGGCGGCACCTTTTATATCGATGGAGGATCGGTGCTGTACCTGATCGGCAGCACGATGGACTGGCGCGAGGATGATTTCGCCGCCGGTTTCGTGTTCGACAACCCCAATGCCAAGGGCGCCTGCGGCTGCGGCGAGAGCTTTACTGTCTGAAGCGCGAAGCGACTGGCCAGAGCGCGGAATTCGGTTAAGATAGTCGCCATGAAAATGCTCATCCCCTCCGTCCTTCTCTCCTGCCTTGCCCTCATGGGCGCGAGCGGATGCGCGGGGCCGGTCGAAGCGCGGCTTCGCTCTCAGGGCGCGGGCGTGGGCGACGATCGCCTGCTCATGTGGGCGCCCTCGCCAGCGGGCGAAGCTCTCACGCCGCACATGGAACAGGCGCGCGAAATGTTCTCCGCCGCGCTGCGTGACCGGGGCTTTTCCTTCGCTGCTGAAGCACCATTGTCGGTGAGCCTCAGCGTCTCCGAACGCCCGGCAGATATTGCCGTCTCGACCGGAAACGATGCCGCCTTTTCGCCCGCCAAGGATCACCGCCTGATGCAAAGCTGCCAGGATCGCATCCTGCGTCTGCGCGTCGTCATGATCGAGCGAACGAGCGGCGAAATCCGCTATGCCGGAGATGCGCAGGAGGCGCATTGCAAGGCCGGATTGGACGACGCGCTGCCACGACTGGCCAAACTGGCTGTCGCTGACATGGACGAGCCGAGGGGCGAACGGCGCGTCACGACTCCGGGTCGGGACTGAACATATCGTCCGGCACAAGCGGCATGCGCACGGTAAAGCAGGCGCCGCCCTTTTCACCATCGGCATAATCCGCGCTGCCACCATGATGCCGCGCCACCGCCAGGACATAGGCAAGACCAAGCCCGGCCCCCTGCCCCCCGGCAGAGGCTCCGCTATAGCCGAAGCGCGCGAACGGGTCCGCGCGACGTTCGGGCGGCAAACCCGGCCCCTCGTCGCTTATCACCGCGACCACATCATCCCCTTCCCGGCGCACATCGCACCGCACATGCCCGCCGACGGATGACGCTTCCACCGCGTTCATCAGCAGGTTCGCAAAGGCGCGCACGATGGCCGCCGCATCGCCCATAATCCAGAGGTCATCGGCGCTCGCCCATTGCCGGTCGATGACCACGCCCTTCGCCCGTGCCTTTGCCCAAACCATGTCGCCCGCCTGCGCCATCGCATCGACGACATCGAGCGGTTCGGAGACGGATTTCTGCGTTTCGAGGCGGGCAAGACTAACGAAATCGTCGGCAAGGCCCAGAGTCGTTTCGGCAAGGCGCCCGAAACCCCCCTGCAATTGCTCCATCGCCGCGCGCTCAGCCTCACCCCCCGTTCCCGAAGTGCTATCGAGCAGGGCGATGATCGAGGCTTGCGGCGCGCGCATGTCGTGCGAGAGAAATTGCAGCATCTCCTCGCGCTCTGCTGAGCTGCGGCGCATATAGGCGATGACATGGCTGAGGCGGCTGGCCCCTTCGGCTACCCTGTCGCCTTTCCTGCCATGACCGGCGAGGCCTTCGGTCATGTTGGTCTGGGCGAGTAGCGTGACAATCTGACTCTCGATGAACCGGGTAATCACCGTGAGCCGCCGCCAGCCCCAGAGCGGATACACGATGACAACCCCCATCAGCGCCGCGACCGGGGGAAACCATATGCCGCCCATCGCCAGCGCCAGAGTGGAGCCGAGGATGATCGCGACGATCATGCCCACCGAGATCAGCAGGCTGTTGGTCGGGCTGAGATACCAGAAGGCGCCGAGCAACAGCCAGAGCGGCAACAGCGAAAGCGCCATCACCCAGCCATTCGGCAGCGGGCTGATGAAACGGTCGGCGAACAGGCTGCCGAGCAGATTGGCCTGTATCTCCGCTCCGGGCATCAGCGCCGCGCTGCCCGGAACCGGATAGAGATCGCCCAGCCCCGGCGCGGTGGCACCGACGATGACGATCTTGTCGCGCAGAAAGGCAGAAGGCACCTCGCCACGCAGAACCTGATGGAGGCTGACGACACGGAAACTGCCACCCGGAAGGAACGCGACATGAACCGGCATGTCCGATTGCACCGCACGACGATAGGCAGGCGATTCATGCCCCTTCACCGTGCGATAGGCCAGTTCGGCAAGATGGGGCAGCCAGCGCTCGCCGTCGCGCGTCGCAAGGCCGATACTGCGCGCACGCCCGTCGCTGTCTATCTCCAGATTGGCGGTACCCAGTCCCGCCGCAGCCGCCCCAAGCGACGGTTCGGGCTGGAGCAGAACATAAGCCGCGCCATTGGGGCCGGGAATGTCGAACAATATCGGCAGGAATACCGGCGCCCCCCGCTTCATCGCAGCGGCAAGCGCGGGGTCATCGGCGGTTGGCTCTATGAACAGTGCGTCATAGATGATCGCTGCCGGGCGGGCCGCGTTCAGCCGATCGAGCGTGTCGGCATGAACAAGACGAGGCCAGGGCCACCGGCCGATCCGCGAGAGCGATTCATTGTTGATCGCGACGATGACGATGCTGTCGTCCGCAGGCGCGGCATGAAGTGGATCGACCAGATCATAGACCAGACGGTCGGGCCGTTCCAGCATCCCTTCATTGCGCGCGAAAAACAGGATCAGGCTGGCCCCGACACCGATCAGCAGCAATTCGACAAGAAGCCGCCCGAATTTCACTCCTTATTTCCGATCGGCCGCGCCAATGCCCGTCGAAGCAGCCGCACCGCCTGCTGCATCGGCTACGATCAGGCTCTGTTCCGGCAGCCAGTTCGCCGTCTCCTCGCCATCGGCATATTGGCGCACACCCACGCGCCATAAATATTTGCCCGGAGGCAGATCGCTGACGGTCAGCATGTCGGAGATCAGCCCAGGCTCGTCGATAAGCGGGGCGGCGCCCGGTTGGTCGGAGCGCAAGCGGAAATGATAGACGCGCCTGCCCTCGCCGCTGCCCGACCAGCGGAAGCGATAGCCGTCGTCCGCCGCCTCCGCTGAAGCCGCCAGCCCGGTGAGCACTCGCCGCATCGCATAGGTCTGGGGCATGCCCTCCAGCCCGCTTTCCGCGATAGCCGTTACGCGCACGAACCAGCGGCCATTGGTTATGTCGGCAAAATCGACGATCGGCGTATCCGAAGTGGCTTCGGCAGCCAGCTCGACAAAGCCCGCATCGGCGGCGATCTGGACATGATAGCCGCGCGCGCCCTCGACCGGAACGATCTGGAAGCGCACAACCGGATCGACATGCACCTTGCCGGGGTCTTGCAATTCGGGCGCGCGCAGCAGCACTTCCTTCACAACCTCCCCGCTCGCCGAGACGCCCGCGCCAAAGCCCTCTTCAATCGCCGTCGCGGCCCCGCCGCCCTGCGCGCCGACGCCCACCGTGCCCTCGATCACTTCTGTCAGAGACGGGCTGTCGAGGTCTTCATATCCGACGCGGAATGTCGTGCCGCGCACCGCCGACACCGCGATCGGCGTGCGAATACGATAACGCCCACCCTGTGCGCCAAGCGGCGTTGCGCTGGTTTCGATCCGGCCCTTCTCCACCAGAAAGTCGAAATCGACCGATCCGTTGAGCAGGAATTTCCGCATGGTCGTCACCCGGATGCGGGTGCGCGAGGGCAGCGAAATGCGCGATCCGTTGGAAAGCTCCAGCGTTGCAAAGCCGCCTGCGCCCGTTTCTATCGCCGTGCCGGGAAGAATGGTCATGCCGAGCGCCAGAGGCTGATCGCGCCCGTCGCCCGCCTCCATCCGGCAATTGCCCTTGAAGGCGATGACGCGCGCCGTGAGGGCCTCCGATTTCAACAGGCGCACGGGAACCGAGAGGACCGTTCCGGGGGTGATCGTATGAATATCGGCGATGCGATTGCGCTGGCGCACGATGCGCCAGTCGGACAACCGCGTCATATAGCGGCTTGCAAGGCCATAGAGCGTATCGCCGCGGCGAACCACGTAGGAGATGCTGTCCTCTCCGCGTGGAGCGGCGACATTCGCCATCTTTTGTTGCGCATGAGCGGGAGAGAAACCGCCGTCCAGCGGCGAAAGGGCGAGCAGCGCGATCAGCAGTCCGGTTGAAATGCCGCCGGTTCTGCCCATTCACCCCTCCCCGTTGAACACCTCCAGCCGATAGCCATGACCGAAGATCGTCTGCAGCCTATACCCGTTTTCCGGTCCGAGTCGAAGCTTTGATCGGATTCGCGATATATGCATGTCGAGCGTACGGGTCGGCAGGTCCGGCACGCTGTTCCAGAGCGATTCGAGAATATAGGCACGAGAAAACGCCCTGTTCGGATTGAGGAAGAACAGCCGTGCCAGCGCGAATTCGCGCGATGTCAGCACGATTTCCTCGTCGCCCAGCGTCACATTGTTCGTCATACGATCGAAGCAGTATGCGCCGAACGTCTCCACCCGGTCGAGTTTTTCCGGCTGCTGCGCGCCTGACCGGCGCATGACGGCATCGACCCTTGCCAGGATCACATTCTTCGCTTCGGGCTTGATGATATAGTCGTCCGCCCCGGCGTTGAGCGCATCGGCCACATCGCTCTTTTCCGCGCGACTTGTCAGCATGATGATCGGCGGACAGGGCGAGATCATCTCGCGGGTCCATCGCAACAGCTCGAAGCCGCTCATTCCGGGCATCACCCAGTCGATGATGACAAGATCGAAGGTGTCGCGTTGAAGCCCGTTGATAAGATCCTTGCCGTCGCGAAACAACGAACAGCGATGACCGTTCTCCGCGAACAGCGAGGACAGGAAATCCCTGATCGTCTCTTCGTCATCCGCGATCGCGATCCGCACATCCGCCTCCTTTTCGGCAAAACCGAAAAATCATTCTTCAGGCGAAGCTTATGCCCGTTGCGTGCCCAAGTCATGCGGCAAAGGGCGCATTTTACATATGTTTACGGAGCTGGAAACATGCGCATCATGCCACACAAGGCGCGTTCAGAGCATCCGTCGCAGCACATCGTCGCGCGCTGCGAAATGATGATAGAAAGCCACGCCTACATGCAGCGCCAACAATGGAATGAAGAGCTTGCCCATCACCTCATGGCCCTCGTGCGCCGCTTCGGCGAGCGCGCTGTCTTTCATCACCGGCAGCTTGGGAATGTCGAACAGGCCGAACCATTCGAGCGGATATTTGCCCGCGGAGGAGAATATCCAGCCAGTGATCGGCACGGCGATCATCATGAAATAAAACAGCCAATGGAGGCCATGAGCAAGCGACACCTGCCAGTTCGGTATCGTCGTCGGAAGCGCCGGGGCGGGATGCGCCAGCCGCCAGATAAGGCGAAAGAGGCTGAGCGCCAATATGGTCATGCCGGTCGCCTTGTGAACGGGCATGATCCAGGGGATGTCTTTCCAGCCGTCATGGCCCAGCCCCAGAACGAGCGCGAAAATGATCGCCAGACCGATAAGCCAGTGAAGCAGGCGCGCAACTGCATCATATCTGGTCTGCGCCATCCGGTTCATATCGTCCTCCCTCTCAAAGATACCGCACTTATTTGCGGCGTTTGCCCTGCATCGCCATCGCGCCGAAAGCGCCCGCCTGTATCGTGCCGGTCAGCGTATCACCCTCAACGATCGCCTCACATTCGAGCGTCATCGGCATCGGGATGACCATATCCATGCGCCAGTTCAGCATATTGCCGTCCACCTTGCCTTCCTTCACGTCGAGCGAACCGAGCGGCCCCGCATTGGTGCCGTTGAATGTCTTGCCATCGCTGATGACGGTGAACACGCTCGACTGGTCGCCCATCGGCGTCTTGGTGATGCAATCATATGCGCCGTCTACTGATGCCATATCGAGTTTTCCTTTTCTATTTCGCCGCGCCATCCGATTTGCCGGTCTTTCCGGGCTCGATGATCTCGACCGGCAGTCCGAGTCCCTTGAGTTGCGGCATTATAGCAGCCTTGTCGCCTACGACGACCCATAGAAGTCTGGTCGGGTCTATTGCCGCCCGCGCCGCGGCGTCGAGTTTTGCCGCCGTCAGCCCGCGATATTTTTCCGCCAGCCCCTCGACATAGTCGAAGGGACGCCCGAACAGTGCGTCGCGCTGCATCTCGGCGAGCACTGCGGCGGATGTCTCGAACCCGCCGGGCAGCTCGCGGATGCTACCGTTGACCGTGCGCTCCAGCTCCACGGCGGTCACGCCCTTGGGTCCGAGGAAATCGTTGATGTCGGTCAGGAGCGCGGCGATGCTGTCGCCGGTCCTGTCGGTTTGCACGGGCGCGACGATCACATAGGCTGCGTTCTCAGCATTGCGGTCGATGATCGACCATGCGCCATAGGACCAGTTCTTCGTCTCGCGCAGATCCTGCATGATTCGGGCGAGCGGCGTGGCGCCCAATATGTCGTTGGCCGACACCAGATCCGTGAGATCGTCGCTGCCCTTGCCCTTGAGCATATGCCCCGCATAGATCATCGACTGCGGCGATTGCGGCCTGTCGATCACCACTATGCGCGGGCTGGGCAGCGGCAACGGTGCGTCGAAATTCTTGTGCCCCGGCATGTCGCGGGTCATCGGCCATGCAGCAAAGCGTTTCTCCAGCTCCGCTTTCAGCGCATCGAGCGTCGTGTCGCCCACGGCGAAGATCTCGGCAGTGTCGGCGCGCAGCCACTTGCGATGAAAGGCGGCCAGATCCTCTCCGCTCAGCTTCGCCACGACATTCGCATCGCCCGATCCCGACGCCGCGATGCCATAGGGGTGGCCAGCGCCATAGAGCCGCGAGAACAGGGCCTTGCGCGCGAGGCTGCGCGGGTCCGTCTGTTCCTGCGCGATCTGCGCGAGCTGGCCCGCGCGTACGCGCTCCAGCTCCTTGGCGTCAAAGGACGGGTTGAGGATGATGTCCGCCATCAGATCGAGCGACGGCCCCAGATTGGGGGTGAGCGCATAGAGCGACACCACCGTCCGGTCCATCGTCGCGCCGACGTCGATGGAAGCGCCCAGTCGCTCCTGCTCCTCGGCAATGCCGATGCTGCTGCGGGTCTTCGTGCCCTCTTTCAGCATCGCCAGCATCATCGCCTGGGTGCCTTGCGCACCCGCCGGATCGGCCGCCCGCCCCGCATCGAACGAGACGCTCATCCGCACGGTAGGCACGGTGTCGCGCCGCGCGAAATGCAGCTTGATGCCATTCGAAAGCACCGCCGTCTCCACCGTCGGGAAATCGACTTCCGGGAAAGCGCCCGTCGGCGGGAATTTGCTGCGGTCGACACCGGCCCTGGGCACAAGCACGGGCGCTTCGCCTTCGCCGGTGAATTGCGCAGGCGCGCCGACGATGCCACCACGCCCGGCAGCCTTGCCATCCGCTTCCGGTTCGGCATCGCGATCCCCCGGCACGACCGAGAGCGCCACCACCGGCCGCGTCAACCAGCGCCCCATCGCGGAGCGCACTTTTTCCGGCGTCGCCCCGGCAATCGCCGCCATCTGCTTCTTGTAGGCATCGGGCGAACCCGAATAGAGCAAACTCTGCGCCAGCACCGCCGCCTTGCCGTCGCCGCCGACCTGCTCCATCGCGCCGATGCGGGCCGCAACATCGCTCATCGCGACGCGCTGCACCTCGTCGTAGCTCGGCCCTCTGGCGATATACTCCGCCAATATCTCATCGAGCCGCCTGGAAAGCACCGCCGCGTCAACCCCCGGCTTCGCATCGGCCGTCACCTCGAAAAAGCCGAGTTGAGAGAATTGCTGGAAGCTCGCGGTCACCTTCACCGCGAGCTGCTCGCCTTTCACAAGGATATTGTCCAGCCGCGAGGACGCCAGCCCGCCGAGCACATGCGCTCCCACCGCGAGCGGCGCGGCATCCGGGTCATTCAGCCCCGGCGCCGTCCACCAGCGATAGAGCCGCGTCGTCGCGACACGATCTTTGAGCGCGATGTCCTTGCGCGCAGGCAAGGTCGGAATATCGACCTTGGCCGGAACCACGGCCTTGCCCGCCGGAATATCGCCGAAATATTTCGTCACCAGCCTCTTCGCAGTCTTGCGGTCGATGTCTCCGGCGAGCACGAGGATGGCGTTGTTCGGGCCATAATGATCGCGGAACCAGCCTCGCACATCATCGAGCGAGGCCGCGTCGAGGTCCGCCATCGAGCCGATGGTCGAATGGCCATAGGGGTGGTCCGCGGGCAGCAGCGCGCTCACCTGCGCATATTCGACCATGCCATAGGGCTGGTTGTCGCCCTCCCGCTTTTCATTCTGCACGACGCCGCGCTGGCTATCGAGCTTCTGCTGGCTCACCGCGCCCAACAAATGCCCCATGCGGTCGCTTTCTAGGAACAGCGCGGTTTCGATCGCGCTGGTCGGCACCGTTTCATAATAGTTGGTGCGATCGAACCATGTCGTTCCGTTATAATCGGTCGCGCCAATCTGTTGCAGCGGTTCGAAATAGTCGCCCGGCGCATTTTCCGAGCCATAGAACATCAGGTGCTCGAACAGATGGGCAAAGCCGGTCTTGCCCGCCGGCTCATGCTTGGAGCCGACATTATACCACACCGACACCGCAATGACCGGCGCCTTGCGGTCGGTGTGCACGATAACGCGCAGCCCGTTTTTCAGGCGGAATTCCGAATAGGGAATGTCCACCTTGTCGACCAGCGCGGAAGCGGCGACCTGCGCGTTGGCGGCAGGAGCCAGAAGCAACGGCGCAGACACCGGCGCGGCGAGCAGGGCAACAACGGAAGCGCAACGAAGAGCGGAAACGATGGCTTTGGAACGGCGCATAACGACCTTTCGGGATATGCTTTCGGTTATGGGACAGACCATAGCGAAGCCGATAGGGTCTGCAACCGCAATCCTGCGCGACGGATGAAGCTGCGATGAACGGTCAGCGCATCGCCTCTGCGGCGGCACAGGCGAGCGCATCGGCCCGGTCGTTCTCCGGGTGACCGTTATGCCCCTTCACCCAATGCCATTCGACCTCGTGCCGCCTTGCCGCCTCCACCAAGGCTTGCCACAGTTCGACATTCTTGACCGGCTTTTTGTCCGCCGTTTTCCAGCCATTGCGCTGCCAGCCATGCACCCATTTGGTAATACCGTCGCGCACATAGACGCTGTCGGTAGTCAACACGACATGGCAGGGACGCTTAAGCGCCTTTAGCGCCTCGATCGCGGCCATCATCTCCATCCGGTTGTTGGTCGTATCCGCCTCACCCCCCGAAAGCTCCTTCTCGTTCTTGCCCGAACGAATGACGGCTCCCCAGCCGCCGGGGCCGGGGTTACCCTTGCAGGCGCCGTCAGTGAATATCTCGACTTTCGTAAGCGCGTCGCTCATACGCCGATTGCCACCGGATTGGCCGCCGCATAGAAATCGAGGCGGCGCAGATAGGCGAGCGGATCCTTTGGCGTCACCAGCGCATCGGCGGGTGTGTTGATCCAGTCATAGGCGCGGGTCAGCAGGAACCGCAGCGCGGCGCCCCGACACAGGACAGGCATTGCCGCCCGTTCAGCAGCGCTCATACTATGGGCCGCCGCATATCCCGCCACCAGCGCTTCCCCCCGCCCCGCATGATAGGCAGACCCATCCGCCGCGAAACACCATGCGCTATGGGTGATCGCCAGATCATAGGCCGAAATATCGGTGCAACTGAAATAGAAGTCGATGAGGCCGGTCACTTCATCACCGTTCATCAGGACATTGTCCGGGAACAGATCGGCGTGGATTGTGCCACGTTCCAGCTCTTGCGGCCAATGTGCATCGAGAAAGGCCAGCTCATCGGACACCCGCGCAGCCAGACCCGCCGCGATATCATCGAGATGGTCGCCACATTTGCGCGCCAGTTCACGCCAGCCCGAAAGGTCGAGCGCGTTGCGCCGCCGCCCTGCGAAACCGCGCGCCGCGACGTGCAGCTCGCCCAGCGCCCGCCCCGCCGCACGACATTGCGCGACGGTCGGCTCCGTCACCGAAATGCCAGAGAGAAACTCGATCAGGCAGGCGGGCCTTCCGGCAAGTTGTTGCAGCTTGCGGCCTACGCGATCCGAAATGAAGCGCGGCACCTTGCACCCGCGCGCGTGAAGATGATCGAGAAAGTCCATGAAGAAAGGCAGGTCGGCCTCGTCCACGCGCTTTTCATAGAGCGTCAGAATAAAGCGCTCGCTGCTACCGTCCTCGCGCCGTGTTTCGACGAGATAATTGCTGTTCTCTACGCCCTCGGCAATGCCCTTGGCGGACACCAGCCCGCCGGTGTCATAGCGCTTGAGGAATTCCGCTATCTCTTCCGCGGGCACTTGGGTATAGACGGCCATATCCCTATGCTACTTCAAGCCCGCGCGGCAGCTTGAACACCATCGTTTCCCGCGCCACCTCGACCTCACATTCGTTGACGACGAAATGGACAGAGAGCGACTCCACCACCTCGCGCACCAGCACTTCCGGCGCGGAAGCGCCCGCCGTGATGCCCAGTGTCCGCACGTCGGCCAGCCAGTCCGTATCGACATCGGTCCCGCGCTGGATCAGCATCGCCTTCGCGCCCTCCCGCTCGGCGCACTCCACAAGGCGCAGAGAATTGGAACTGTTGGGCGCGCCGATCACATACACCGCGTCACATTCCCGCGCCATCGCCTTTACCGCCGCCTGCCGGTTCGAGGTGGCATAGCAGATGTCCTCACCCTTGGGCGCGACAATGTCGGGGAAGCGCTGTTCCAGTACTGCGATGATCGCGGCGGTATCGTCCACGGAAAGCGTGGTTTGCGTGAGATAGGCGAGGTTCGCGGGATCAGCGGGCTGGACGGCGCGGGCATCGGCCTCCGTCTCGATCAGGCTGATCGTGCCCTCGGACACCTGTCCGAAAGTGCCGATCACTTCCGGGTGGCCCTTATGCCCTATGAAAAGGATATGCCGCCCCGCTGCGGCTTGTCGTTCAGCCTGACGATGCACCTTTGAAACCAGCGGGCAAGTGGCGTCGAGATAATCGAGGCCGCGCTCCTGCGCCTCGGCAGGCACGGCCTTGGGCACACCATGGGCCGAAAACACTACCGGCACACCGTCCGGCACTTCGTCCAGCTCCTCGACGAAAATCGCACCCTTGGCCTTCAGGCCGTCCACAACATATTTGTTGTGGACGATCTCGTGCCGCACATAGACTGGCGCGCCATATTTCTCCAGCGCGCGCTCGACGATGATGATGGCGCGATCCACGCCGGCGCAAAAGCCGCGCGGCGCGGCGATCAGCAGGTCAAGCGTCGGGCGGGCGTCAGTATCCGTGGTCATGCAACGGCCTTTAGGAAGGTTTCGAACCCATTGCTAGGGGGATGAGCGCGCCGGGAAGCGCTTTGTGTTGCGCCCGCCCCCATGGATGGATAAGAAGCCGGTTCACTTCTCGCAAGGTATGACCGTGACCATGGCCCGTCCCCCGATATTCAAGCTCTCCCTCGCCGCGCTGACTCTCGTCGCGCTGGCGGGATGTTCACGCAAGGGCGAGATCGACGAAACCGGCGGCATCACGGCGGTGCGCAGCGCGTGCCCGGTCGCGGCGATCCCGGCGATGACCGGCGATATGACCCTGTTCGATCCGGCGGACAGCACCGATGCCGCCGCCATCGACGTGGTCGCAAGCATGACCAACCTGCGTTCGACCTGTCAGGAAGCGGGGGACCAGTTCTACACCGAGGCGACCTTCGATGTACTCGCCACCCGGCGCGACGCATCCGGCCCGCGTGAGGTGATGCTGCCCTATTTCTCGACCGTGGTGCGCGGGGGCAATGCCGTGATCGCCAAGCGCGTCGGGCAGGTCCGGCTCTCGTTCGCGCCGGGGGAATATCGCGCCAGCGCCTCGGCCAAGGCAGGCTCCTATGTCGATCGCGGCGCCGCAACCCTGCCCGCCGACGTTCAGGCCAGAATCACCCAGAAGCGCAAGACCGGCGACAATGACGCGGCCATCGACCCCTTCACATTGCCGGAGGTCAAGGCCGCGCTCCAGCGAACCAGCTTCGAGCTGCTGGTCGGCTTCAACCTGAGCCAGGATCAGTTCCGCTATAACGCTACGCGATAATTCCCCTTTCCTCGGCGGTCCGCCTGCCCGGCGCGTCGAGGGGCAGACGACAAGGATGACCGAGTGACGCTTTATGTCCGTTTCGCCGCGCATATGGATGCGCTGCTCGATGCGATGGAGGCTGGCGGAGAGCTGCCCACAGGGCTGAATCGCGCCGCCGTGACGGTCGAGCCGCCGCGCGACCCCTCGCATGGCGACCTCGCGACCAACGCCGCCATGGTGTTGGCGAAGCCCGCCGGAACCAACCCCCGCGCCCTTGCCGAAAAGATCGCCTCGCGGCTGGAGGCGCTTCCCGAAGTCGCATCCGTTGCCGTCGCGGGGCCGGGCTTCATCAACATGACGCTGACCCCCGGAACATGGACCGCCGAGCTTGAAGATGTTGCGCGGCTGGGGCCGGACTATGGCCGCTCGACCATGGGCACGGGCATCAGCGTCAATGTCGAATATGTCTCCGCCAATCCCACCGGCCCGATGCATATGGGCCATTGCCGGGGCGCGGTGGTGGGCGATGCGCTCGCGACCCTGCTCGAATATGCGGGCCACAAGGTGATCCGCGAATATTATATCAACGACGCCGGCGGTCAGGTCGATGTGCTCGCGCGTTCCGTTCATCTGCGCTACCGCGAGGCGCTGGGCGAGGATGTCGGCGAAATCCCTGAGGGCCTGTATCCCGGCGATTATCTCATGCCGGTGGGACAAAGGCTCGCCGCTCACCATGGTAGCAGGCTCGTCGGCGCGCCGGAGAGCGAATGGCTGGATCTGTTCCGCAAGACGGCCGTGGCCGACATGATGGACATGATCCGCGCCGACCTCGCATTGTTGGGTATTCATCACGATATATTCGCTTCCGAAGCCGAGCTTCAGGCGGCGGGCAAGCCCGAAGCCGCCGAGAAATGGCTACGCGCGCATGATCTGGTCTATGACGGCACGCTCGAAGCACCAAAGGGCGAACTGCCCGAAGACTGGGAGCCGGTCGAGCTGCCGCTGTTCCGTTCGACAAGGTTCGGCGACGATCAGGACCGGCCCATAAAGAAGTCCAACGGAAGCTGGACCTATTTCGGCGCGGACATGGCCTATCATTATCAGAAGGCGCAATCCGCCGACCAGCTCATCGACATCTGGGGCGCGGACCATGCCGGCACGGTCAGGCGCATACAGGCGGCGGTAGCGGCGCTGACGGAAGGGAAGACGCGCTTCGACGTGAAGCTGGTGCAGATGGTCCGCCTGCTCCGCGATGGCGAGCCTGTGAAGATGTCCAAGCGCGCAGGCAATTTCGTGACGCTGGCCGATGTGGTGCGCGAGGTCGGCAAGGATGTGGTGCGCTTCACCATGCTCACCCGCAAGGCGGACGCGCAGATGGACTTCGATTTCGCCAGGGTGGTCGAGGCATCGAAAGAGAATCCGGTTTTCTATGTGCACTATGCTCATGCGCGCATCGCCTCGCTCGGACGGCGGGTAGAGGAAGCGGGCCTGCAACTATCTTCGCCGGACCTGTCCCGCCTTGAAACAGAGGAGCTGGCGCTGGTGAAGCTGGTCGCGCAATTCCCGCGCACCGTGGAGGCCGCTGCAAACAGCCGGGAACCGCACAGAATCGCCTTTTATCTCAACGATCTGGCTGCCGCATTCCATGGCTGGTGGAATATGGGTAATGACGATCCGTCCCGCCGCATCATCCTTGCCGGCAATCCGGCCATGACTTCAGCCAGACTTTTCTTGGCGCAACAAATAGGGCAAACAATCCGAAACGGTCTGGCGCTGATGGGCGTCGAGGCGCTTTCGGAGATGCAGTGAATGACGATTGGCAGCATGAACGACAGCCTGGCACTGGACGACGAGGATCGCCTGCCGTGGCTCGAACCTGCCTATGGCGACGAGGATGAGGACGAAGTATCACCGTTGCGCCTCGCGCTGCTCATCCTTGCGGGGCTTGCACTGCTCGGCCTGGTGGTAGGCGGGGTCTATCTGTTGCGCTCAAGCCTGTCTCCCAAGGACGCGCCGCAAGTGATCGCCGCTCCCAAGGAAGAATACAAGATCCCGGCCAAGGATGCCGATGCCAGGAAATTTCAGGGCGAGGGCGACGCCAGCTTCGCCGCGAGCGAAGGGCTGGACCGCGGCGGCAAGATCGACCCCTCGCGCCTGCCCGAAGCTCCGGTCACCGCGGGCAGCGGCGGCGCTTCCGCACCAGTGATGAACAAGGCTCCCGCAACGCCTGCTTCAACGCAGGTCAAGGCGCCTGTTGCCGACAGAACCGGCGAAAAATCCGCTACCGCGCCCGCCACGCCCGCAGCCAAATCGGGCGGCCCCGCGATCCAGCTCGGCGCCTATGCGAGCGACGCGATTGCCCGCGAGGCGTGGGACAGGCTTTCCAAGCGTTTCGATTATCTCGCGAGCCTTTCGCACAGCGTCGAACCTGTGACGGTGAACGGCACCAAATTCTTCCGCCTGCGCGCCAGCGCCGGGGCGGATGCTGGCAGGCTGTGCGGTAAGCTCAAGGTCGCGGGCGAGAACTGCCTCGTCGTGAACTGACTGGGTGCGCCTCCGGGCGCCCCGCCTCCTTCGCTCATAATTCCCGGATCATCTCGGCCAGCGCAGCGAGGCAATCCTTGCCCAGTTGCGCGGACCGCGCGGGCGACCAGCCGAAATCCGGGTCGGGCAGATCGTCATGGTCCTTGAACGGCATCTCCAGCGTCATCGCCACCGCGCCATAGCGCTCGGCTATCTGAGCCGTCGACATGGAAAGGTTCGCCCGCCCCGGAGGCGACGCCGGGTAACCGACCTTCGTCTGAAAATCGGGCGTGCGCGCCGCAAGAAGGTCGCGATAGCGATTGTAAAACGCCAGCCGGTCATCCTTCAGCGAGGGTATCCCCTCGAAGCCCGCGATGAACACGTGCGGGATCGCCTCGTCGCCATGCACGTCCATGGCGAAATTGACGCCGGTGCGGTCCATCTCCGCGCGCACGAGGAACACTTCCGGGCTGCGCTCCATGCTCGGCGCGTCCCATTCGCGGTTGAGGTTCACGCCGACGGCATTGGTGCGCAGATGGCCGCGCCTGCTGCCATCCGGGTTCATGTTCGGCACGATGTGGAATGTCGCCTCACGCCGCAAAAGGCGCGCCACGCTGTCCTCCATGTCGCACAGGCGCTCGATCGCGCCCTCCATCCACCATTGCGCCATGCTCTCGCCGGGGTGCTGGCGCGCATAGAGCCAAACCTGCTTCGGTCCCTCGCCAAGGGTCAGTATATCAAGCGGCTGCCCATCAAGCGTCAGGCCCAGCTCTTTGTGTGCCACGCCCGTTTGTAGCGCCGCCCAACTCAGCAGATCATGATGCCGCTCCATCGAATAGGGCGCGAAATAGGCGACCCACAGCGCATTACCCTCCGGCTCGACCCTGATCGTCAGCCGCTCGTCGGTATAATCGGTCTCCGCCAGCCGCCAGCTTTCGCGATCCTCGCTCACCCGCGCCCTGTAGTTAGGCCAGCCGTCGGGGTAGGCCGCGCCCGCGCAATTGACGATCGCCAGCTCCACCTTGCGACCCGCCGCGCCGGCAACGCGGAAATGAAACCACTGATAGAAATCGCTCTGATGATCGGGAACGATCTCCAGCTGAGCCTTCCAGATGGAGCTGCTGACATCGGTGGAGAGGACGCGGATATTCCCCGCGTCGAAAGCGCTGCTGATCGAAAGGGTCATTTGACGGTGATCGTCTCGCCGGACGTGCCCGGATAGCCGCCAAATAATGCCGCAGCGAGCTTGCTCGCCGCGAGCCCCGGCTGGGCAGCGGGTGAGCCGTCCTTCGCTTCCGTCACGGCGCGTCCTTCCCACATCACGGCATTGTCGGCGCGGCGGCGGATCTGCACCGAAAGCTGGGTCGTCACGACGTCCTTGGGCTTGCCGGAAAGGTTGATGCCGATACCGAGGCCGACCCCGCTGCCATAGCTGCCGGTAGAGCCACCAACTCCGACGCTGACCGGAGAGCGCGCGGCGAGCGCGGGGCGGACATCACGGCTATAGCCCATGATCGCGACATATTGGCTGGGAGCCAGCGTCTGCTTGCCGGTCTCGTCAGTAAAGCCGACGCGCTGAAGCTCCTGCGCCACGGCGCCCGCATAGGTGCGAAACTCGATGCTGTCGCCATTCATGCCTGTGGCCGGTTCCACCAATATGCCACCCGATTGCACCGCAGGTCCACCGGGATGAAAGCGCGTTACCTCGACCGGAGGGATCGCGGCGGCGCATCCGCCCAGGGTCGCCAGCGTCAATGCCGAAGCGAGAACAAAACCCTTTCTTCCGTCCAATGCTGAAACATGCCGCATTTCATCCTCCCCTTGCCATTGCGCCAGCGCGCCTGCCTATAGCGCATAATATCGCTGCACCGGGAATGAACAAGATGCCAGCGCGCTTGACTTTGCGGCGCGATGCCCATAGGGGCAGCGCTTCGTTTTTCCGAACCACAAAATCAAATTGAAGGCTGCGTCATGAAGATCCGCAACTCGCTGAAGTCATTGAAAGACCGCCACCGCGACAACCGCGTGATCCGTCGTCGCGGCCGCACCTATGTCATCAACAAGACGAATCGCCGCTTCAAGGCGCGCCAGGGCTAAACCCTCCGGCGCCATAAGAGGCCGCAGAAAAGCCCGGCCCGAAACGGCCGGGTTTTTCTTTGTCCGCTGTTCCTCTTCAGGCTCTCAAGGTTCGCGCAACGCAGCCCTTAGTGCGTCGATCCGCCGGTTCTGCGAATCGACCAGCGCAAGTACGGGCGAGCGTGCGATGTCTATTTCCCTAGCTCCACCGCTGGCTTTGCCATCGGCCATGTCCTTCATCCGCGCGGCGTTAAGCGCATCAAGGCTCGCGAGCGCCGTGGCGCTGCCATATCGCGCATGCTCCAGCTTGCCGAGCAGCACATGCGCCGCCACCCAGTTCTCGCTGGAAACATCCGCGCCAGCTGCCGCCCGGATGCGGCCCGCATTTTCGGTATAAAACTGGTCGAAAGCCGTCCCGGCATCCGTCGCCTGCTTCGTCAGCTCCGCAAGAGTGGCGACAAGGGCCGGTTCAGCGGGGCCAACCGACGGCACATTCGGCGCGGCAACTTCGCCAACCGGGTCGCCCGCTTGCGCCTCGACAGGGCGTTTGGAGAGCGAGGGATAGCCGCCCTGCCCACCCGTGGCGCACCCGGCAAGCACCATGGCCGAACAAGCTACGGCCGACAACAAAACGATACGGCTTATCATCATGATCTGCCCTTATCGCCCTCGCCAATCCCATGCAATGGGCGCGCGCTCCTGCGGCATTGGCAATGGGAGCCAATATGCATAGAGAAACCGCCATGCTCTCGACCTTTATCAGCGCTTTGCCCGTATTCGCCATGATCGCCGCCGGCTATGCCGCCGCGCGAACGGGCATCATCCCCGCCGCCGCTAACCGCGAACTGAACCGATTCGTCGTCTGGATCGCCCTGCCTTGCCTGATGTTCTCCATCGTCGCGACCACGGACTGGAGGGCGTTGTGGGACACGGATTTCGTCATCGCCTCGCTCGCCGGAAGCCTGATCGCCTTCGCGGCGGGCATGGGCATCGGTCGGACGCGCGGGCTCGGCATGGCCGACATCGCTGTTGACGGCCTCAACGCCAGCTATTCCAATGCCGCCTATATCGGCCTGCCGCTGTTCCTGCTGGTGCTGGGACCGGCGAGCGCGCCCTATGTCATCATCAGCAGCACGCTGACCCTCATGACACTGTTCGCCTGTGCCTTGGTGACGATCGAGCTGGGGCATAACCGCCATCTTGGGTTGATGTATGCGCTGGCGAAGACTCTGTCCGGGGTGATTCGCAATCCGGTGATGATAGGACCGCTGGCCGGCCTTTCCTGGTGGCTGACCGGCTGGCCCCTGCCCGCGCCTGTCGACAATTTCACGCATCTTCTGGGCGCCGCCGCCAGCCCGACGGCGCTGGTCGCCATCGGGTTGTTCCTCGCGGAACGGCCTTTGCGGGAAGCGCTATCCAATCGCTTCGTGCTCGCGCTCAGCGGGGCGAAGCTGGTGTTGCACCCGCTCGTCACAGCGCTCATCGCCCTGCCCGTTCTCGGCATGGCCCCGCGCACCGCGACGATCGCCATCGCCATCGCTGCGCTACCGACCGGCACCGGCCCCTTCATGGTCGCGGGCTTCTACGCGCGTGACGGGAAGGTCACATCGGGCACCATATTGCTTAGCACCATCGCCTCGGTAGTCAGCATCACGGCGATATTGAGCCTTTTACCGCGATAAAGCACCGTGAATCGGTTGACAGCCCGCCGATCATCCACTAACGGCCCACTTTCCGCGCAGCCAGCCATGGGTCGCGGCCCATGGCCATGCGC
>CAYOZY010000023.1:0-20952 GCA_964408525.1 uncultured Sphingobium sp.
AAAATTCTCCCCTCGACGTGCCTTGGGTTTGCGCGAGCGCGGGAGCTTGTCGGACTATTCCTCATAATATTGTTTATTTTCAATATGTATAAAATACAGGAGGCCTATCCACGGCCCTCTGTTGCCAGGCGAAAGGACGCATAGAACTTATTTGACAAGGGAACGCCTCCGACATAAAGTGTATCCATAATTTATGGCGTGACCCGATCGCTGCATGAATGGGCGACGGTGTATCTGAAACAATGGGAGGGGAAACCATGCAGTCATCCAAAAAGGCATTGTGCCTGTCGTTAAGCGTAATCGCACTCGCGGCGCCCGCCATGGCAATGGCGCAGCAGGCCGAGGAAAGCGGCATTGCCGACATCGTCGTCACCGCGCAGAAGCGCAGCACGAGCCTACAAAAAACCGCTGCGGCCGTGACGGCGCTGTCGGATGTCACGCTCAAGCAGTCAGGCATCAAGGATCTGGCGCAGGTGCAGACGATCGTTCCCGCCGCGCGCTTCCACCAGGAAGGTAATACGACGCAAGTGTTCCTGCGCGGCGTCGGGTCCAACCTCGACTTCGCCAATGTCGAAACGACGGTGGCGTTCAATTTCAACGGCACCTTCGTTCCGCGCGAAGGCGCGAGCATCGGGCTTTACGATCTGGAAGGCCTCGAAGTTCTGCCGGGGCCGCAGGGCACACTCTATGGACGCAGCGCGCTGGGCGGCGTCATCAACGTCAAGTTCAAGCGTCCGACCCATGATCTGGAGACAACCGGCCAACTGGAAGTCGGCAATCACAGCATCATCCACGGAACGTTGACCCAAAATTTGCCGCTGGGTGACAATCTCGCGGTCCGCTTCGCGGGCGATTATGAATATAATAACGGCCTGATGAGCGACGGCTCCTTTTCCAAGGACAACTGGGGCGCGCGCCTTGGGCTGTTATACGATCCCGGCGACAATCTGAACATCTATCTCTGGGGCTATGCCGCCCACAAGAATGGGCATCCGGCCAATCTGGTCAACAAGGGTACAAACCCGGTCACCGGCGCGTATGACGAGGGCGCGTATCTCAACGACAATCCATGGAACACGTCCTGGCCAACCTATACGCCTCTGTTCCCTGGCGGCCCGATGCTGTCCACGCTCCTGGGTACACCGCAAAAGGAGCATGGCAAGTTCCGCAACTATTCGGTCGGCGCGGATATCGAAGTCGGTGTCGCCGACGGGATCACGCTGACCTATATCCCGTCCTATTTCTATCTGAAGAACCGGACCTTCTATTGGCTGGGCTCGATCCGTTCCGGCCCCTATTTCTCCTATTACAACCAGACCAACCACGAATTGCGTCTGTCGGGCGATAGCGGGAACCTGAAATGGCTGTTCGGCCTCAATGGATATACCGGCATCACAAAGGGCAGCTATGTCATCTTCATAGGTACGACTGCGCTTGGCACGAGTTTCGGCTTGCCGTCGAATTTGCCGCAGAGCGCGGTCGACCGGCTGAAGAACAGCGGTGCCGCAGCGTTCGGCGAGGCCACCTACAGCATCAACGACGACCTTCGTGTGGTGGTTGGCGGCCGCTACAGCTACAACAAGAAGGTCGCCCGCGGTCAATCGCTGCCTGAGGGAGTTCTCTCGGCTGTGGGCGCCTATACTGGTCCCATTCCGCAATATACGTTCAATCGGAGCTTCAAGCATTTCGATTACAAGATCGGCGTGGAATATGACGTTGCGAGCAACGCCATGGCTTACTTCACCTATCAAACCGGCTATGGACCGGGCACCTTCAACGAATATGCGCCGGGCACGCCGGTCAACAATTCGCTGAACCTGCCGCAGGACAATCTGGTGAAGCCGGCGAAGCTCTTCTCCTGGACCGGCGGCATAAAGTTCCGCACTCTCGACAACAAGCTGCAGATCAATAACGAGGCGTTCTATTACATCTACAAGGATCTGCTGATGCAGGCCTATAATGTCGGTGCGCCGGTCAATACGATCTTCAACGCGCAGAAGGTGGTGATCTACGGCAACCAGCTCGACATCAGCTTCCGTCCGTCGCCGAGCGACATGATCACGGCCTGTGTCAGCTATGTGCATGGCCGCAACAAGGACTTTGTCGATCCCACAACGAATATCAGCTATAATGGGTTGGCCGGTCCCTATGCGGCGGACTGGACGATTGGCGCCAATGTCTATCATGATTTCCAGTTCGGAAGCGGCTATCTGCGCGCGCAGGCAGACGCCCGCTATGAAAGCAAGTGGTATGCCGACTTTGTGCACAATCCCGGCACCAAGCAGGCGGGCTATATCAAGGAAAACGCCTCGCTCACCTGGTATTCGAACAATGAAAGATGGAATCTGGGCATCTGGTGCCGCAACATCTCCAACAAGGCGGTGATCGCGGCAACGGCGGCAGCGGGTATTCCGGGTCCGGCAACCGCTTATATGGATGAACCGCGCACCTATGGTGGGCGCCTGGGCTTCAAGTTCTGACCATGTCCGCGCTGCTTGAGGGCAAGGTCATCATCGTTACCGGTGCCGCTGGCGGCATCGGCAAGGAGACGAGCCGCGTACTGTCTGCACATGGTGCGCGGCTCGTTCTCACTGACATCGACAAGGCTGGCGGTGAGGCTCTCGCCGCCGAGCTTTCCGCAAACGGGCGGGAGGCGATATTTCTTCCCGCCGATCTCGGTTCGGAAAGCGACATCGAGGCGCTTGTCGCAAAAACCGTCAGCCATTTCGGGTGGCTGGACGGCGCCTTCAACAACGCCGGCGTCGAGCAAAAAAACAAACTGCTCGACGAACTGACGCTGGAAGAATGGGAACGCGCGATCCGCATCGACCTGACCGCCGTATTCCTGTGCATCAAATATCAGGTGAGGGCGATGCTCGCCAATGGCGGCGGCGCTATCGTCAATACTGCGTCCTCGCTGGGGCAGGTCGCGATACCCTGCGCCAGCGAGTATGTTTCCGCCAAACATGGCGTGGTCGGCCTGACCCGCGCGGCGGGCGCGGACTATGGTGCGCGCGGGGTCCGCGTGAATGCGGTTTTGCCTGGCGTCACCAAAACCCCATTAATCGAGCGGCTGATGGAAGAACCTTCGTTCGCGGCTATCAAGGATCGGCTGATCGCCCGCCACCCGATGGGCCGGTTCGGCGAGCCGCGCGAAATAGGCGAGGCGGTCGCGTGGCTGCTGTCAGACGCGGCTTCGTTCATGAACGGCGCCGCCGTGGCGTGCGACGGCGGATATCTCTCGATCTGAAACAGGTGAGCAAGGCAATGAGCGACCCACAAACCACCCTTTCCAAAGATGGCCCCGGTAACGGCGTTGATGACTGGGTGGCCGCCTTTTTCAGGGATGCAGACCTGCTGGACCTTCCAGCGCTGATGAACTGGCTGACCGACGATGTCGACCTGCGGCTGGCCAATATGCCGCCGATCATCGGCAAACAGCGCGCGGAAGAGGCATTCAGACAATTCTGGTCGACCCTGAACGGCATGAGCCATGAGCGCCAGCATCTGGTGATCGAGGGTAACTGCGCCTTTCAGGGGAGTATCGTCACCTACACCCGGCTCGACGGCAAGAAGGTGTCGATGCCGGTCGCGAGCCATTTGCGGCTGACCGCCGAGGGCCGGTCGGACCGCCTGTGGATCTATATCGACCTTGCCCCGCTTTTTTCGGAGGACTGACTACATGGCTTTTCACGACCGCCTGCGCGGTAAAACATGCATCATCACGGGATCGGGCGGCAGCATCGGCCGCGCGGCCTGCCTGCGCTTTGCCGAAGAAGGGGCCAATGTGGTGGGCGTGGATATCGTTGCGCCCGGCGCCGAGGAAACGGTGCGGCTGGTCGAGCAGGCTGGCGGCACGATGATCTCGGTCCACCCGGCCGACCTCACCGACAAGGCGGTGTGTGACAAGGTAGTCGCGGCGGCGGTCGAGCGTTTCGGCGGCATCGATGTGCTCTTCAACAATGGCGCGATGGCCTATTTCGCGTGGATCGAGGACATGACCGACGACATGTGGACCAAGACGATCAACGAAGAGTTGAACCTTGTCTTCCTCATGACGCGCGCGGCATGGCCCGAACTTAAGAAAAAGGGCGGCGCGATCGTCAACACCGCCTCGCTGTCCGCATGGGCCGGTATCGAGCTGCTGCCAGGCCTCGCCCATACCGCCGCCAAGGGCGGCGTGCTGGCGATGACGCGTCAGTTCGCGATGGAAGGCCGCAAGGTCGGTATTCGCGCCAACAGCGTTTCGCCCGGCACGATCGAGACCAACCAGACGCGCTTCATCCTGGAAGATCCGGAATGGTGCCGGGTGCAGCTTGGCCGCGCGATGATCAATCGCATGGGCCAGCCCGAGGAAGTGGCGGCGGCGGTCGCGTTCCTGGCAAGCGACGACGCCAGTTACATCACCGGGGCGGATATCGCGGTCGATGGCGGTGTGAGGGCGTGGTGAGCGGTATCCGCTTGAGGAGAGAGCGATGAAGAACAAATGGGTGCTTGAACGCTTCGCCGCCGTCGACCGCAAGGATATCGACGGTTTCATCGATATGCTGAGCGAAGACCATCAGTTCATCTTCGGCGCGAGGCCACCGGTTGTCGGCAAGGACGATGCCCGTAATGTGGTCAATTATTTCTGGACGCTGATCGGCCGGCTGCGCCACAATATCTGGCGTGTGCGCGAGGCCGGCGACATCGTCTATGTCGAGGCGTTGATCGAATATGAACGGCTCGACGGCAATGTCGTGCTGGTCCCGTGCTGCGACGTGGTGCGGCACAATGGCAGTCTGCTGGTGGAACAGCGCGCCTATCTCGACCAGACCGCGATCTTCGCCGACCTTTCGGGCGGCGACCATGTCTACAAGGATCACTGGATCGACGACATCTCCTCTGCACGCAAGGCGCTCGGCCTCGCCCCCGAACCGGAGTTTCTGTGATGGATATGGCGGCAACTGTGCAACGCTGGGCCGACGAGGAAGCGATAAGGAAGAACATACTGCGCTTTGGCCGTTCGCTCGATCTGGGCGATTGGCCGGGCTATCGCTCCTGCTTCACGGATATGCTGCTGGTCGACTTCGAACGACTGACCGGCCAGCCGAAGATATTGGTCGAGGCCGATGACTGGACCCGCTTCGCCGACCTGATCCTCAGCCCGGTGCGGCGTCATCACAGCTATACGAATTTCCATATCGAGGTGGATGGCGATCAGGCGTCGGCGGTTTGGTATTTCATCGCGCGGCACTGGAAAGCGACCGATCTGGGTTCGTCGATCTACAATCAATATGGCTGGTATGACGGGACGTTCGTTCGCGAGAATGGCGAATGGAAGATGTCATACGTCAAGCATGATTTCCAATGGGTGGAAGGCAACAACGCGCTGTTCGACATGAACGAACCAGCGCTGGTCGCATGCATGGGGAAAGTCTTTTCGGCGGAAAATATTGCGGCCGCGCAGGCGGCCTAGAAGCAGAACAGGGGAACGAGAAACGGTCATGCCGATCATAACAGCCAATATTCTGAGCGGACGAAACACAGAACAGAAGCGGATGCTCATCCGCGAGCTTACGGATGCGGCCGTGCGCTCGCTTGGGGTGGAGGCCCATCAGGTGCGTGTAATCATTACGGAGATCGCGCCCGAACATTGGGGGGCAGGGGGCGTGAGCAAGGCCGATCAGGGGAGCAAGCCATGACCGCTGCGCTCTACCGCCTTGCCGTAGTCCAAGGCGCGAACGGGCCGCTCGCCATCGCCGAGCAACAGGGCAAGATGGTGCCCCTGCACCTGTTGCTGGGAGGCGAGCCGCTGTGCGACCTGACGCCGTTGATCGAGAATTGGGCCGACAGGTCGGCGGAACTGGAGGCTGCCGTGGTGGCGCGGCAGGATCTGTTCGGGCAGAGTGCAATGCTTTCGGCTGACGCGACATTCGCCCTTCCCGTCGCTACACCCGGCAATCTGATATGTATCGGCGCCAATTATCACGACCATGTTGCGGAAATGCCCGTGCCGATGACGCCCAGCTATCCCTACGCCTTTCTCAAGCCAGTGCGGAACACACTGCGCGCGAGCGGGGCGCCGGTCATGGCGCCACGTCATGTGCACATGATGGACTGGGAGGCCGAGCTGGGCGCCGTCATCGGCCGCACATGCAAGAATGTGTCGGTTGAAGAGGCGCTCGATCAGGTGGCCGGATATGTCAATTTCAACGACCTTTCCGCGCGGGACTGGATCGCCAGCCGCCCCGGCATCGGTATCGACTGGTTCATTCACAAGGGCCATGACGGCTTTGCGCCCACCGGGCCGTATTTCGTTCCCGCGCGCTTCATTCCCGATCCCCAGGACCTGCCCGTTAAACTGACCGTGAACGGCGTGGTTAAGCAGGATTCGACCACGGGCCAGATGATATATGGCGTGGCAGAAATCATCGCCCATCTGACGACCGTCATGACCCTTCACCCCGGCGACATCATTGCGACCGGCACTCCGGCCGGTGTCGGCCATGGCCGCACGCCGCCGGAATATCTCAAGCCGGGCGATGAGGTGCGGATGGAGATTGGCCCCCTGGGAACCTTGGTGACGCCGGTGACATGATGAAGTGCGCGCGCGCCATAACCATCCGGGAGACAGGAAGGCGCGATGGGCACAGCCGCTGCGGCCCGGTGCCGGCAACAGAGGACAGCGAACGATATGCAGGGCCATTGACCCCGCATCGCGTCTCGCCTAACCGGGCGGGATGAACCTGCCTGCCGACATTCTGAAGCCGATCGATCGCGGCGAAGGCCGTCGCACGGCGATGGAAGTCTATGAAACGCTTCAGTCCTATATATTGAGCGGAAAGATTAAGCCCGGCACCGTCATTTCGCAGGTGGCGATCGCCAAGGCGCTCCATGTAAGCCGGACCCCCGTGCGCGAGGCAATGCGCATGCTTCAGGAAGGCGGGCTGCTGGTGGGCGAGCCCAATTACCGTAGTCGCGTGGTCGGGTTCGATCCCGTCGATATTGAGGCGCTTTACGCCAAGCGTATGGTGCTTGAGGCGCTCGGCGTCGCGATCACCACCCGGGATATCAGTGACGAGGCGCTGGGCGATCTGGAGAATATCGTGCTGGCGCTCGAAGGGCCGCTTGCCCACGAAAGCTTCCAAGAGTGGCAAAAGCTGCACCGCGAATTTCATCGCATGGTTGTTGTGCGAATGGGCAGTGTGCTGATGGGCGACCTCGAACAGCTCGAAATGCGCAGTGAGCGCTATCAGTCCGCCTATAAGGGCGCGCATCTGCCCGGATGGTGGCAACGCGGCGAGGCAGAGCACCGGGAGCTGTTCGCGGCGATCAGGAGCCGCAACGCCGCGCTGGCGGGCGAGCTTGCGGCGCGGCATCTGGCACGCACCGCGCTGGAGCTGCTGGCGGCGCTGGCCCCCGAATTCGACACGGTGCAGCTTCGCGCGGCCCTGCGTTTTGCGATCGAAGGCGCAAAGGGAGTCTGAACTCTCCGGCCTTCTGAGACGAGATGGCATCATGACAAAACCTGCAAGGGCAAAAAACTTGCATACACTATGTAGGACGTATACAACCTATGAAGATATGGAGACTCGTCGATGTCGACTGCCGACTCGCAAATGCTGAACAAAAGCCCCGCCGATCGGCCGAAGCGCGTGTTGCGGAATTATGTCGGCGGCAGGTTCGTTGAGGGCGGCAAGCCGTTCGATATCGTCGACCCGGCAACCGGGCGGGTTCATGCGGTCGCGTTCGAAGCCGACGCCGCGATCGTCGATGCGGCGGTAAAGGGGGCGCGTGCCGCGCTCAAGGGCGAATGGGGCCACATGGCTCTGGCGAAGCGCCGTGCCTTGCTGATGCGGGTGGCAGACCGGATCGAGGAGCGCTTCGACGAATTTCTCGAGGCCGAGATCGCCGACACCGGCAAGCCGCATGCGCTCGCGCATCATCTCGATATTCCGCGCGGCGCCGCCAATTTCCGGGTATTCGCCGATGCGATCGCGAACCTGCCGACCGAAACCTTCATGATGGACACACCCGATGGCGGCAGGGCGCTCAACTATGCGGTGCGCAAGCCGCTGGGCGTGGTCGGCATCATAAGCCCGTGGAACCTGCCGCTGCTGCTGATGACATGGAAGGCCGCTCCCGCGCTCGCCTGCGGCAATGCCGTGATCGTCAAGCCCTCGGAGGAGACGCCATCGACGACCACGCTGCTGGGCGAGGTGATGAGCGAGGTCGGCATGCCGGACGGCGTGTTCAATGTCATCCACGGCTTCGGCCCCAATTCGGCGGGCGAGTTTCTCACCACCCATCCCGATGTGCGCGGCATCACCTTCACCGGCGAAACGCGCACCGGCAGCGCGATCATGCGGGCCTCGTCGGAAAGCGTGAAGGCGCTATCCTTCGAGATGGGCGGCAAGAACGCGGCGATTGTATTCGCCGATGCGGATATGGATGCGGCGTTGGCGGGCCTGTCGCGGGCCGCGTTCCTGAACACCGGGCAGGTATGCCTCGCGCCGGAGCGGATCTATGTGGAGCGGCCGGTTTTCGAGCGCTTCGTCGCCGGCATGAAGGCGAAGGCCGAGGCGCTTCGCCCCGGCCTGCCGCATGATGAGGGTGTCGATTTCGGGCCGCTGATCTCGGACGAACATCGCCGCAAGGTGCTGGATTATTATGCGCTGGCCGTGGAGGAAGGCGCGAGCGTCGTGACCGGCGGCGGCACGCCGCGGCTCAATGGCGAGGCGGCGAACGGTTTCTTCGTCGAGCCGACCATCTGGACCGGCCTGTCGCCCGATGCGCGTATATGCCGGGAAGAGATTTTCGGCCCATGCTGCGTGGTCCTTCCGTTCGACACCGAGGAAGAAGCCATCAAGCTGGCCAATGACAGCGAATATGGCCTGGCCTCATCAATCTGGACCACCGATCTGAGCCGCGGACACCGTGTGGCACAGGCGATGGAGGTCGGCATAAGCTGGGTTAACTGCTGGTTCCTGCGCGATCTGCGCACGCCTTTTGGTGGCGCCAAAATGTCCGGCATTGGCCGCGAGGGTGGCGAGCATTCGATCAATTTCTATTCCGAACCGACCAATATCTGTATCAAGCTTTAGGCAGGAGAGAGACCAATGGCGACTGCATCCGCAACACAGGATACCGGCTCTGGAGGCTTCAAGCGTCAAAACACGCTCAAAACGCGTTTCTATTCCCATGCGACGCTGGAATGTCTCGACATCGCGAAAACGCGGAAGTTCTTCGAGGAGTTTCTCGGCTTCGAGACGGTGCAGATGGCGGATGTTTCCTTCTGGGCGCGGATGGGCGGCGATCAGGTGATCGTTGTCGTCAAAAGCCCGACCAACAAGAAAGCCGACATGGATTTCCTCTATCATAACGGCCTTGATGTCGAGACGGACTCCGATGTCGATGAGGCATATGCCATCATCAAGCGCGATGCCGAGAAATGGGGCATCAAGAAGATCACCCGGCCGATCGTGCAGCATGGCACCTATTGCTTCTATTTCTGGGATATGGACGGCAACGCCTGGGAAATCCTGTCGAACCCCAAGGGCGGCTATGCCTGGGGCTTCGAACGCGGCGACCAGACCGGCAAGGGCCATATGGCGCGGGATTTCGATCGGCCTGATACATCGTCCGTTAACGGGGGGTGAGACTGTGACCGATCTTCATGACATCCGCTATGTGCGCATCGGGTCGGACGACCTCGACACCAGCGTGCGCTTCGCCACCGAGATCCTCGGCCTCGAACTGACGGAGAGAGACGCCAGCAGCGCCTATCTGCGCGGTGACGATCGCGACCATAATATATGCTATACCAGGGGGCGGGACAGCGGTCAGGTGACGGGCTGGGAAATCGCCAGCATGGACGCGCTCGACAACGCCGCCGCCGAGCTGGATGCCGCCGGTGTCAAGGTGAGGGCCGGGACAGCGGACGAAAAGGAGCTGCGCCGTGTGGGCGGGTTGATCGTTATCAGCGACGCGTCCGGCAATGTGATGGATCTGGTCGCACGACCCGCCGCCAGCGGGCGCCGATATTTCCCGACGCGCGACGCCGGGATCAGCCATTTTAGCCATGTCGGACTGCATACCAAGGATGCGGGCGCGGACGAGACCTTCTGGGTCAACCATCTGGGCGCCAAGGTGAGTGACTGGATCGGCGATGCGCCGCTGATCCGCATCAACGAAGTGCATCACAATGTCGCGCTGTTCCCGTCCGGCAAGGCGGGTATTCAGCATGTCAATTTTCAGGTGAAGGAAGTGGACGACATAATGCGGTCCTTCTACCATCTGCAAAAGCACAATGTGAAAATCGTGTTCGGCCCCGGCCGTCACCCGACTTCGGGCGCGCGATTCCTGTATTTTCAGGGGCCGGACGACATCATCTACGAATATAGCTGTGGCGTGCGCATGATCACTGCCGAGGACGAGAAGACCTATGTCCCGCGTTCCTTCCCGAAGGTGAACAGCAGCTTTTGCATGTGGGGGTCCGAACCGGATATACCCGAATTTCGCGCCAGTCCGCAGCCGGACATGAAGGCGGCCTGAACTTGTGACGACCGACAGGGCAAGAACATTGCGCATGGCCGCGCGGGCGATGCACCGCCATGGTCTGGCGCATGCCTATGGCCATGTCAGCACGAGGCTGGATGCGCGGAACTTTCTCGTCAGTCCGGCGCAGCCGCTGGGCACGGTTTCGCCTCATGAGCGCGGCGTCGTCGTGCCGCTTGATGGCGATTTGCCGCCCGGCGCGTTGCCCGAAGTGCGGATTCACCGCGAAATCTATCGCCGCCGGCTGGAAATCGGCGGTGTCGTGCGGGTGCAGCCGCCCGCGCTCATGGCGCTCTCGGCACTGGGAGAAACGCCGCGCGCTCTTCATGGCCTCGGCACCTATTTCGCGCCCCGTCCACCTTTGTGGCCGGGGGTGGCGCTGGTCCGTGACGACAAACAGGCGGCGGAAGTCGCCGCGATGATGGGAAGCGCCGCCGCCATCGTCCTCTCCGGCAATGGGTGCGTGGTTGCGGGCGAGACACTGGAAGAGGCGGCAGGTCTCACCTATTATCTGGAAGATGCCGCGCGGATCGAACTGGCCGTGCGCGCCACAGGCAAGGTGCCGCGCGAATATAGTGCTCAGGAGGTCGCCGCCCGGGCTGTAAAGGCGGGCGCGCTGTTCGAGCGCATGTGGCAGTATCTGTGTTTCGAGGACGAGGAATGGAGGGATCAGGCGTGAGCAGTGCCATGATGGACAGGAATGATGTGGAGGTGGAAGCCGTCCGGTTGCGCGATGCCTATCGCGGCGAGCCGGCAACTCCTGTGCGGGAGTTGCACCCGTCCGCCACCATTGCCGATGCCTATGCCATCCAGTCCGCCAACACCGATTACTGGATAAAAAATGGCCGGGTGCCGGTGGGTGCGAAGATCGGCCTCACCGCCAAGGCGGTGCAGAAGCAGCTTGGCGTAGACCAGCCTGACTTCGGCGTGCTGTTCGCGGACATGGAGGCAGGCGACGGCACTATGGTTCCGGCGGGCGCGTTGCTTCAGCCCAAGGTAGAGGCGGAGATCGCCTTCGTCATGTCCCGCACACCGAATATTGATCGCCTGACCACCGCCGAACTGATCGGCTCCGTCGCCTATGCCCTGCCCGCGATCGAGATCGTCGACAGCCGCATCGCCAACTGGAATATCGGCATCGTCGATACTATCGCCGACAATGCCTCCTCCGGCCTGTATGTGCTCGGCACTACGCCGGTGACTCTGGATGCGCTCGATTTGCATCTGTGCGGCATGGTGATGGAAATCAATGGCGATCAGGTGTCTTTCGGCGCAGGCGCGGCATGCCTGGGCAATCCGTTGCATGCGCTCGGCTGGCTCGCGAAAACCATGGCCGCCAATGGCAGGCCGCTTGGGCAGGGTGACATCGTCCTCTCCGGCGCGCTGGGGAAGATGGCGGCAGTCAAACCGGGCGATTATGTCGAGGCGCGGATCGAAGGGCTTGGCGCGGCGCGCGTCAGCTTCGGCAAGAACTGAATTCAGGGGACAGAAAGATGGTCGACATAGCCGCTATCGCCGAACGGCTGGACAATGCCATGCGCACCGCCACGGCGACGCCGCAACTGAGCGAGCCGTTGAGCGTCGAGGATGCCTATGCCGTTCAGGCGGCGTCGATGGCGCGGCGCTATGCGCGCGGCGAGCGCCGGGTCGGCATCAAGATGGGTTTCACCAGCCGCGCCAAGATGGTGCAGATGGGCGTGGCCGAAATGATCTGGGGCCGCCTCACCGATGGAATGATGGTGGAGGACGGCGACAGCATCGGCTTCACCAGATATGTCCACCCCCGTGTCGAGCCGGAAATCGCATTTCTGCTCAAGGCCGATCTGCCCGAAAAGATATCGGCGCCCGCCGCCATTGCCGCAGTGGCGGGGGTAGCCCCCGCGCTGGAGATCATTGACAGCCGCTACGAGAATTTCAAATTCTCATGGACCGACGTGGTGGCGGACAACAGCTCTTCGTCCGGCTTCGTGATCGGTCCGTGGAACGACCCACGCCAGCCGCTCGCCAATCTCGGCATGATCATGGAGATCGACGGCGCGCCGAAGCAGATCGGCTCCAGCGCCGCTATCTTGGGCCATCCCGTGCGTTCGCTCGTCGCCGCCGCGCGGCTGGCGGCCCAGGCGGGCGAACCATTGAAGGCAGGGGACATCGTGATGGCGGGCGGCGCGACGGCGGCCGAGGCGCTTGAGGTAGGCAACCATGTGCGCCTGTCGGTTCAGCGGCTGGGGACGGTCGAATTCCGCGTCGGTTGAAAGAGGGCGAGGGGCAGCAGGCCGGGAGGGCTGGACAGAAAGGCGCCCTTGGGTGCAAACAGCGGTCATGACCCAAGTCCGCATCCTCCTCATCGTTTCGGGTGGTATCGCCGCCTACAAGTCGCTGGAGCTGGTCCGCCTGCTGAGGCAGGATGGCATGGCCGTGCGCGCGGTGCTCACCGAAAACGGCGCGCAGTTCGTCACGCCGCTGTCGCTCGGTGCGCTGACCGAGGACCATGTCTATACCGATATGTTCGATCTGAAGGACGAACGCGAAATCGGCCATATCCAGCTTTCCCGGCAGGCGGACCTCGTCGTCGTCTGTCCTGCTTCGGCGGATATATTGGCGAAGATGGCCGCGGGCATGGCCGACGATCTCGCTACCACCATATTGCTCGCCACCGACAAGCCGGTGCTCGCCGTGCCTGCCATGAACGTGCGCATGTGGGAGCATGTGGCCACGCAGCGCAACCTGCGTCAGCTTGCGGCGGATGGCGTCGCCATCATGGAGCCGGACGAGGGCGACATGGCTTGCGGAGAATGGGGCAGGGGGCGCCTGCCCGAACCCGCCGCAATCGCGGGCGAGATCAGGCGGTTGCTGGGCGCGAGTGAGGGCGATGTGATCCCCATGCCGCCTCCGCGCCTGCTGCCCGCCGCAAATGGCCTGCTTGCGGGAAAGCATGTGCTTGTAACGGCCGGTCCGACGCATGAGCCGATCGATCCGGTGCGCTACATCGCAAACCGCTCTTCGGGCAAACAGGGCTTCGCCATAGCCCGCGCCGCCGCCGAGGCAGGCGCCCGCGTCACGCTTGTCGCGGGGCCGGTCGATCAGCCGACACCGCGCGGCGTCACGCGCATCGATGTGCAGACCGCGCGCGAAATGCTCGCTGCCGTGGAGGAGGCGCTCCCCGCCGATGCGGCGGTCATGGTTGCCGCCGTGGCGGACTGGCGCGCGGCAAGCGAAGCCGGGCAAAAGCTGAAGAAGGATGGGTCGGGCGCGCCCGCTCCGTTGCCGCTCACCGAAAACCCGGATATTCTCGCTACCCTCGCCATTTCCTCGCGCCGCCCGCGCCTGCTTGTCGGCTTTGCGGCCGAAACGGAAAATGTGGTGGCGCATGCGCAGGCCAAGCTCGCGAAAAAGGGCTGCGACATGATCGTCGCCAACGACGTGTCGGGCGATGTGATGGGCGGCGCGCGCAACCGCGTCCATCTGGTCACGGCAAGCGATGTCGAAAGCTGGGACGATCTTCCCAAGGATCAGGTCGCAAGCCGTCTGGTCGAACGCATCGCCTTTCGTCTACAGGACTGACATGCAGCCACCGATCCAGATACAGCTCAAGCGCCTGCCCCATGGGGCGGGCCTGCCCGTCCCCGCCTATGCCACCGCCGGTGCCGCCGGGATGGATGTCGTTTCCGCCGAAGATGTCGACCTCGCGCCCGGCGGGCGGCATGCGGTCGCGACCGGCTTTGCGATGGCGATTCCCGAAGGTTATGAGATTCAGGTGCGCCCGCGTTCCGGCCTTGCCCTCAAACACGGCATTTCCCTGCCCAATACGCCCGGCACGATCGACAGCGATTATCGCGGCGAGCTGAAGATCATCATGATAAATCTGGGCACGGAATCCTTCGCGATCCGCCGGGGCGACCGCATCGCCCAGCTCGTCGCCGCGCCGGTGCAGCTCGCGACCTTCGCCGAAGTGGCGGAGTTGGACGACACGGCGCGGGGCGCGGGCGGTTTCGGTTCCACCGGCTTGAAGAGCGCCTGATGGAGCGCATGGCATGACTTTGCGCGATGACCAGCTTGAGCGTTATGCACGCCATATCGTGCTGAAGGAGATTGGCGGCGCGGGGCAGGTGCGCCTGCTCGCAGCGCATGTGACCGTCATTGGTGCGGGCGGCATCGGCTGTCCGGCGCTGCAATATCTCGCCGGGGCGGGCATCGGTACCATCCGGGTGATCGACGACGATGTGGTCGACCTTTCCAACCTCCAGCGGCAGACGTTGTTCGGCGAGGCGGATATCGGCGCGCCCAAGGCGGAAGCGGCGATGCGCGCCATTTCACGTCTCAACCCGGATGTGAAATTGATCCCGATCGTCCAGCGGCTCGATGCCGCCAATGCCGAAACCCTGCTGCGCCACAGCGATGTCATCATCGACGGCTGCGATAATTTCGCGACGCGCCTGATTGTCAGCGACGCGGCGACGCGCCTTGGCATCCCGCTCGTCTCGGCCGCCGTGGGGCAGTTCGAGGGGCAGTTCTCCGTCTTTCGCGGGCATGAGCCGGGCCAGCCCTGTTACCGTTGCCTCGTGGGCGCGGATCCGGCGCGCGTCGACGCGAGCTGCGCCGATCAGGGTGTCCTCGGTGCGCTCACCGGCACGATGGGCAGCCTCGCCGCGCTCGAAGCCATCCGCGCGCTCGTCCCCTTTGGCGAGGACAGCGCGGGCAAGCTCGTGCTGGCGGACCTCATGTCGCTGCGCTTTCGCACGTTGAGAGTGCCCGCCGATCCCACCTGCCCGAAATGCAGTGTGCAAGCCCTTGCCGCTCATGGCGCGGACGAGACATGCCCGGCCTGAACCTCGTTATGGTGACCGAAGATTCGGAGCGCTATCGCGGAGCGCTCACCCTCGCGCTCGCGCATGTGGCGCTTGGCGGCGAGGCAAGGCTGTTTCTTCAGCTCGATGCCGTGCGCCTGCTTGCCCCGCCGCTCCGGGCGCCGCGCGACGATGCTCACGCTGCGCAGGGGCTGCCGTCGCTGGCTGCGCTGCTTGGTGAAGCACTGGACTGTGGAGTCACGATCACGGCCTGTCAAAGCGGCCTTGCGCTTGCGGAGCTGAGCCTTGCCGATCTCGACCCGCGTATCGAGGCAGGCGGGCCGGTGTCGTTCCTGCAAGCCTCAGGCGCCGATGGGCGCCTTGTCGTGATCTAACGCCACCTTGTGCACCCAGCCTTGCGGTCCCGGTGCCTGATTGCGCTGGATCGCGACCAGCGTCTCGCGCAACTGCGTCGTCACCGGGCCGGTCTGGCTGCCGCCGACGGTGAAATGGCTGTCTGTCGAGCGCACCTCGCCGACCGCAACGATCACCGCTGCCGTGCCGCATGCGAATACCTCACGCAGCTTGCCGCTCTGGGCATCTGCGCGCCAGTCGTCGATGCTGTAGCCGCGCTCCTCGACCGTGCGGCCATCGGCCCGCGCCAGTTCTATCACGGATTTGCGGGTGATGCCGGGAAGGATCGTGCCGCTGAGCGGCGGGGTGATCAGGCTGCCGTCATCGAACACGAAGAACAGGTTCATGCCGCCCAGTTCCTCGACCCATTTATGTTCGGCGGCATCGAGGAAAAGCACCTGATCGCAGCCCTGTTTGATCGCTTCGGCCTGCGCGACGAGGCTGGCCGCATAGTTGCCGCCGCATTTGGCCGCGCCCGTGCCGCCCGGTCCCGCGCGGGAATAATCCTGCGACAGCCAGATCGTGACCGGTTTCACGCCGCCCTTGAAATAGGCGCCGACCGGGCAGGCTATGACGCAGAAGATGAATTCCCCCGCAGGCTTGACACCGAGAAACGCTTCATTGGCGAACATGAACGGGCGCAGATAGAAGCTGCCCTCGCCTTCGGGCACCCAGACCTTGTCGACGCGGATGAGTTCCTCGCAGGCCTGCACGAACAGCTCTTCGGGCAATTCGGGCATGGCCATGCGCTGCGCGGACTGGTTGAAGCGGCGCGCATTTTCCTCCGGGCGGAACATGGTTATCCCGCCGTCGACTGCGCGATAGGCCTTCAACCCTTCGAAAATTTCCTGAGCATAATGCAGCACGGCGGATGCAGGATCGAGCATGAACGGCTCGCGGGCGCGCACTCGCGCTTCGTGCCAGCCCTTGTCCGCAGACCAGCGGATCGTTACCATATGATCCGAAAACACGCGCCCAAAGCCGGGGTTGGCCATGGCCGCCGCCCGCGCCTCATCGCTTGTGGGAGCCGGGTGGGGGATGTTTTCAAACAACATGCAAGCCTCGCCTATCATCAGGTCATTGCCGCATGCTCCGCGGCAGCCGAACGTCGCTATGGCAGTTATTGAAGAAATATTCAAGGATATAGGTTAATACTGCTGCCCTATTTATTGTAATTTTATTTCAGGATAGAGAATTTATATTACTTGCCGGCTCTGACGCCCAATTCTGTCCCGTTCGACTCATCAAGCTGCGAGAGCATCTGCCGCGCCGCTTCCGCCGGTTCGCTGTCCGGCGCGAGGGTCAACACCCGTTGCCACGCCGCTTTCGCTCCCGCCTCGTCGCCCGACGCCATGGCGATATTGCCCTGTTCAAGCGCGACATAGGCATCATCGGGAGAACGGCGCACGGCTTCGGCGATTTCCTTTCCGGCGCGCGTCATATTCCCTTCCCGCCGCGCCAGCGTCGCCGAAAGTAGCCACGCCAGCGGGTCGTTCTCCGCGAGCTTAAGCGCCAGATCCAGGTCGGCTCGCGCGCCCGCCATATCCCCCAGCACAACCAGCGCCCGCGCCCGGTCGAGGTGAATCTCGCCCTTGGCCAGACTGTCGGGCAAGGCATGCCCCAGCGCAAAGTCGAACCAGGCGCGCGCCCGGGCCGCGTCTCCGCCGACCAGCGCCGCATTGCCCGCCTGCGCCCAGAGCCGCGCGGCATCGGGCGCTGACCCCGATTGCCCCGCCAGGGTCGCGGCATCGGCATAGGCCTGTGCGGCGTCAAGCCATTTGCCTTGCCGCGACAGAGAGAACCCTCGGCATTGCAGGGCTGAAAAGTCGCCGCCATCCTTCGCCCAGTCGGCAGCGAAGCGCAGACCTGCTTCAGGCTCGTTGATCGCAGTGTCGACACAGACCTGAAGTTTTGCGGCGACCTCCGGCGGCAAGGGAGCCGCAGCGGGCGCGGCCTGCTGCCTTGCGGGCTGGCGCGATCGCTTCATCACCGCCTCGGTCTCCGGCGGATAGGCAGCCTGCATCAGCATCAGCGCGGCAAGGATCATAGAGTCTCCAAGAGGCCGTCAATCAGGCCAAGCAACAAGGCGATGTCGCCATCGCGCGACAGGCGGTGATCGCCATCCTTGATGAGCAGCGTCTGTATGTTGTCTGAACGCAGCGCCGCGGCGGCACGCAGGGGAATGTCCCACGGAACGACATCGTCCTTCTGACCGTGGAGGAACCGTATCGGGCAATCGAGTGCTATGTCGCCTTCCAGCAGCCGGTTGGCCTCGCCTGAACGCCAAAATCCCAGAGTCGTGACATAATCCTCGCCATAGTCAGACGGCTCGACGATCCGGCCCTGTTCGAGCAGCTCCGCCTTCTGCTCGTCGGTAAAGCCCCATTCGGTGAAATCCGGCGCGGCGGCAATGCCGACAAGCCCCGCCGTCCGATCCGGCATCGCCAGCGCCACCAACAGCGCCAGCCAGCCGCCCATGGAAGAGCCGATCGGCAGGACCGCTCCCTTCGGCCAGACATGATCGATGAGCGAGAGCGCATCGTCGCGCCATATGTCGAGCGTTCCGTCCTCGAAGGCGCCTTCGCTCGCGCCGCAACCGGAATAGTCGAGCAGCAGGCAAGCCTGCTCGCGCGCCCGCGCATGAGCGAACACCGCCTGCGCCTTGCCGCCTTCCATGTCGGACTTGTAGCCGGGCAGGAACAGCAGCAGCGGCCCCTTGCCATCGACAAAGCGATGGGCAAGGCTCACGCCATCGGGGCGGGCAAAACGGGAAATCACGGGCAGGTCGGGCATCTTCGCCTTATGGGCGGCGATGCGACCGGCTGGCAAGCGCGATCAGAAACCGAAATCCCAGTCCTGCTTCACCTCACGGTCCGCCTTGCACATGGTACGTAGCGAATTCCATTCGGCGGGCGTCAGCGCGGCCTCATAGCGCCGCCCCTTTTCCACCGCGCCTTCGAACAGGGCGCGCCTGCTTTTTGAGCTGGGGTGACTGGCGAGCCATCCGGTCATTTCTTCCGCGTCACTTTCCTGCGCGCCCGCCTTGTTCGTCGGTTCGGTCTTGTCCTTGCCTTCGGCCTTGCCGCCCAGCCGCTCGAAGAAGGCAGCCGTCGGGCCGGGAGAGACGTTCGCGGCCTTGAGCGAGCCGATCGCCGCCATGTCCGCCTCATGCTCCGCCTCGCGGCTGAAATTGAGGCCGAGCATGGTGTTGAGATAGGCGCCGCCGCTGCCATCCAGCCCGCCCAGAATGACGCTGAGGCCGAGCTGGCGCATCAGCGCGGTGAGCGTATGCCGATGCTCGACATGACCCAGCTCATGCCCCAGAACCCCGGCCACTTCATCCGGCGAACCGGCCTGTTCGACCAGACCGTTGAACAGGATCACCCGCCGTCCCGGCAGGGCGATGGCGTTGACCATGCCGATATTCGCGACCTCGATGGAGCGCGCCTCGCCGCGAGGGTCCATCTTGCCGGTAAGCTTTCGCAGCGCGGCGTCTCCGGCGGGCGTGTGGCAATAGCGTCCACCAAAGTCCCCGACCATGGCGTCTCCCAGGCTGTCCTCCCAGCTTCGCGGCACGAAGGGCGCGACCCAGCCCGGCGCCTTCACGCCGACGAACAGAATCGCCGCCGCCACGCAGGCCAGCGCGGCGCTCGCGCCCCACAGGCCGGTCCGGTCGATGAACCCGCCATAGCGCGCCGGCCGGGGGAGCAGGGCCGCGACATCGGCCGGGATGTCCCGGCCCGTGAAGCCGATGCGCCAGCCCGGTTCGCCCTTGTGGCCGAAGGCGGCATCCGGCCCGGCATTGTCGAGCGCGACCAGATCGGCCCAATGATAGGGTCCGGCTTCCCAGCCTTCGCCGATCAGGCGGAATCCGGCGCTGTCACCGATGAGGCGCGGCTGCCATTTATTGGCGTTGCGCCCGTCATAATGCCAGACCAGAGCGTCTATCATCGCGCCTCAGAACGCTCCCACATCCAGCGCATCGAGCAGGCCCTCGCCATGTTTCGACATTTTCGTGTCGGACTGGGTGAGCGCATTGAGGTCGACCTCACCATAGGCTTCCATATGGGTGATGAAGAATTTCCAGTGGCGATATTGCAGGAAGAGAAGACCGATGCCCAGCGTGCAGACGACGAGCGCGATGTCGCCGAAAAACAGCTTGAGCCAGTCGTCCGTGTTGGCCTCGAAATCGAACTTGAGTCCAGCCAGCCTCAACGAACTTATACCCTCGCGCAGGAAGGCGGAATAATAAGCGAGCGCGATCAACCCCAGAAGAATATATATGCCGACGACGGCGACAATCATGACGATGAAAGCGATTGCCGGCGGATAGTGCGTATAGACCCGAACACCGCCAAAAAATCCACCCATTGCGCCGATGACGAAGAACATCATGATGAGGATCAGAAAGGGCGCGAGGTAGAAAAGCAGGAAGCGTTTGAACACCGGCATGACGCGGGCGTTACATTCGAAGCCGTGCGGCCCGAAGCTCATCTTGTTCCAGCGCTGGTTCCACAAGGAAATCATCGCCCAGGGCACCAGCAGATAGAGTGCGAGCATCCCGACGAAATTCTTCCACATATAGGAAAGGCCGTAACCAAAGCCGTTATCGTCGCTGCCGCCCCGGATGCCATGCCAGAAGGTGCGCCCCAGCCGGTATCGCAGGGCGCGAAAGCGGGCCACGCCGCCGAAATAAAAGATGATCAGAAAGGCGCCGATGCCGAGGGCGGCCGCAAGGCCAGGCATGCCACGAAAAATCAGTGCCTGAACACCGAATTGAAGAAACAGGAACGGCGCGCCCAGCAACAACAGCACCATCAGAAAGCCGAAGAACAGCTCCTTGCCGGTGCCTGTCCATTCCAGCCGGTCGTCGATGAACCGGGTGCGCGACCAGAGATAGCGGCGGGTGCGCGTTGTCGCCCAGAAGCGATAGATGCCCAGCGTCACGATCGTCAGCAGCAGATTGGTAAAGGCTATCGGCGCATATTCCTTCCATGTGCCGTCAAAGCCGAAGGCGCTGTGCGCCTGAGCGTCCTGTTCTTCCTGTTCTTCCATGCCCCATCCCCCCGGATATATTTGCGTGGCGCAATGAATAGCGCGGCAAGGAAAGCGTCAAGCATTAATAGGCGGTGCCCGTCATATTGGATGCTTTATATTGACAGCGCTCGCCCTCGCTTTAAGGACCGGGCGACGGGAATTCTCCTTTATCGGCGCC
>CAYOZY010000024.1:0-20600 GCA_964408525.1 uncultured Sphingobium sp.
GGGGAATGAAAATGCAATGGCCATAGGTGGAACTGGTCCACCATATGCGCGCCATGTCCAGAGCATCATGGGCGTAGAGCGTCAGGATGGAGGCGCACAGGGCACCCAGCGCCATGAGCTGGCGCGACCAGCCGGGAACTCGCGCATACTCGCGCAGCGCGGAGGGCAACGCTCGCAATGCCGCCGTCATGGCGCTTCGCCCAGCACCATTGCCTTGAGCGGCGCAAGCGTGGCGGCCCAGCGGTAGCGCTGCTCCATGCGCGCGCGCGCCGCATGCCCCAGCGCCCTCGCGCGCGCAGGGTTGGCGAGCAGGGAGAGCACCGCCCGCGCCTCTTGCTCCGGATCGATGGCCACCAGCAGATGCTCGCCGTCCATAGCGTCGATGCCCTCCGCGGCCTGAGCGCTGGCGACGACCGGACGGCCCATCGCCATCGCTTCGAGCACCTTGTTCTGGATGCCGCGCGCGATCCTCAGCGGCGCCACGACGACGTCCGCCGCCGCCACCCATCCGCGCACATCGGGTACGCCCCCGGTTACGATGACGCCATCGACACCGCCAAGCGCCTGCACTTCTCGCGGCGGATTTCGCCCGACAATGGCGAAGCTGGCCTGCGGATGCTGCGCGCGAATGGCGGGAAACACCTGCCGGACAAAGCTTTCGACCGCCTCTATATTGGGACGATAATCCATCTGCCCGGTGAATACGATCAGCGGTTTCTGCCGGTGTTCTACAGGGAGGAATTTCGCATTTTCGCTGAAATAGTCGAGGTCCGCGCCATTTTCGAGCGCGCGGATGTCGCATCCGTTCAGCCCGGTCGTGCGCGCAAAAAGCCCGGCTTCCGTCTCGCTTACGAAAGTCGAGACATTGGCGCGGCGGGCCACCTGCGCCTCGAAATCGAGCAGTACCCTGCCCTCGCGCCGGTTCACCCACCCCATAACGCCGCCCTCCTCCTCGCCATAGGCGGCATATTTGGCGCTGTCGAAGTCGACGAAATCCATGATGAAGCGCGTGCCCGCCGGCAAGTCGCGCGGCACATAGTGCGCCATCTGCACCGAATAGCCGATTATCGCGCGTATGGGGCGGCTAGATACGATGTCTCGCACCCAGCGATGCAGTCGGGCATTTTCATACATGGCGACCAGCATCGGCTGGCGCCGGAGCAGGCCTGAAACCCCCGCCACAGCCCGCGAGCGGCCCCGCAGAACCACGCACTGGCTCGATGTTATCTCCGCCATCTCCGCAGCAAAGCCCATATCGCGGGCATCGTCGGCAAAGCATCCGACATGCACCGGCGCGATTTCCGCCAGCGCGTTGAGCATGTGGAACGAGCGGATCTTGTCGCCCCGGTCCGGCGGAAACGGGATGCGGTGCACCAGAAACAGGATTTCACCCGGCGTCATGGTGCCGTTCACCCCAGACCGCGCGCGATATGCGGACCGATGATGTTGGCGAGAGGCAGCGGCAGTTTTTTCCAGAGCGCAACCTTGCGCTGATATTGCGGCGAAAGCGGGTTGATGTCGCGCGCCTCCATCCCCGGCGCGGCCCGCGTCGCATAGGTCAGGGGCGTTCCTTCCCAGCCCCAGGTCTTTTTCCATAGCGCGGGGCCGGTGCCGACCTTCGACCGCCCGAAATCGAATATGGCGCAGCCGCGCTGCCGCGCATGCGACATCAGGCTGAAATAGCCGAATTCATTGGATCGCAGCGCCCGCGCGGCCAGCGTCGCCCCATGCCAATAGGGCATGCAGGAGCCGTTATGATAGAGCGAGAGGATGGAGGTATGCGCTTGGCCGTCCTTGCGCACCAGCATGATGTCGGCATCGTCGCCGAAAGCCGCCATCACATGTGCAAACAGGGCTTTCGGGAATACCGGCGTGCCCAGACGATGCACATTCTCGGCATATAGGCGGTAATGCGTGTCGAGCATATCGGCGTCGCGACCGACCGCGATCTCCAGCCCGTTGCCCATCGCCTTGCGGATTTCCGCGCGATGACGCTTGGGCACAGCGAGAAGCTGCGCCTCGTCATCGGCTTCGAGCGGCTTGGCGAAATTGAGATAGGCTTCGCTTTTCAACGCCCAGCCCTGTTCCGGCACCATGCCGCCGCGCAGCTCTGCCGTGGGGCAGGATCGCGCCTGCGCCTCGCGCCAGCATGCGTCGGCGAGAGCCTGTGCGGCTTGTGCATCCTCGGCCAATATCCCGCCATCGACCGCAAAGCCGCTGGAAACCAGCGCCCGTCCGAACAGCGGCGAGTGAATGATATTGAGCGGCAGCACGCCCCTGACCGCGCCGCCATGGCGGCAGACGAGCATCAGCGCCTGTTGCCCTGTGCCCCGTGCGACAGCATTTATCCAGGCCGGCCGGTGAAAGGGCGTGGAATCTCCGCGCGCGCAGATCCAGCGATCCAGCGCCGCACATTCTGCCGGATCGGCGAGATTGGCGAACTCTGTGCTCATGGCGCGGGCCAGCATGGCGCATCCTTCGCCTGTTCCGCAAGCAACGCATCCACCCTGCCCCAGCGGAAATCTCCCGCGAGGCGGCGCAACTTGCCTTCCATAACGGCCAGGTTGCTATAATGGCGCAAGCGCGACTTGAGCGGCGCATTGGCGATGCGGGGCTGCGCCGGGTCGATCTCCCATGGATGGAAATAGAGGATCGCGGGGCGCCCGTCCTTCCGGTTCACCTGCCGGATCGCCCAGCGTGAGAAAGCATAAGGCAGGAGCCGGAAAAAGCCGCCGCCCCCTGCCGCAAGGGTTCGCCCCGCCAGCCGCGCGGTCGTGACCGGCAGTTCGACGAGCGCGCTGTCCTGAACCGGGCGATAGGCGAAGCGCGGGGCTTCGGGCCAGCCATAATGATCGTGCACCACTGGCGCGACGCTGCTCGAATAGCGATAGCCCTCTTCGGCGAGGATTTTGTGCGCCCATGGGGTGCGTACGTCTATCGAGAAACTGGGCGCGCGATAGCCCGAAACAGGTACACCACTGGCCTGTTCGAGCAGGAAGCGCGATTTTTTCAGGTCCGTGCGAAATTCTCCGGGAGAGAAGGTGAACACCCGGCGATGGTCATAGCCATGGCTGGCCAGCTCATGGCCAGCATCGACGATGCGCCGGATGAGGGCGCCATGACGCTCTGCCACCCAGCCCAGCGTGAAGAAGGTCGCCTTGATCCCTGTTTCCGCCAGCAAAGAGAGAATAGCGTCACTGTTACGCTCGACCCGGCTATCGAGCTGCAGCCAGCTATCGCGCGCTATGCAGCTTTCAAAGGCTCCAACCTGAAACCATTCCTCAATATCAATAGACAAGGCATTGATAATATTATACATCAATACCTCCAAAGTGAACGTGAGAAACGCGAGGCGCGGGCCGGATCAGGCTGCGCGGGCACCATTTTCCTCGGTTTCCACCCAGTCGACCAGCAGCGTCAGGACATGGCGAAGCGCTGCTTCCTGCTCGTCGCTTCTGGCTTCAACCGTGGCGACACGATGCTCGATATCAGCGAGCCTTTCAACCAGCGCCTGCTGATCCATACCGAGGCTGCCGGTCAGGCTGATCGTGCGGCGCAGATCCTCCAGCTCGTCCCGGATGCGATGCAGCTCCGCAGGATCGGCATTGTTTACGCCTTCAGCAGATGAATCGGCGGGCGCGTCATCCTCTGGCTCGGAGTCGGCAGCAAACGCCACTGCCGCTTCATCCGGCACAATCTCCCCGGCAGCATCGAGCGGCGAAGCCTCCATCGCTTCGGGCACGGCATCGATATCCAGCCCCATGTCGGCGGCCACGGCCTGCACCACATGGCCGTCAATCTCGCTGAGATGATCGATCGCGCCCAGCAGCAATACGCGGCTCATCAAGGCATTGATCCGGCGCGGCACGCCGTCGGTCGCGCGATAGATGGCTGCGTAGGCATCGGCAGTGAAGCGTGGGTTTTCCTGCCACCCGACCAGCGACAGCCGATGGCGGATATAATGCTCCACCTCGTTCGCCAGCATCGGTTCGAGATGATGGGTGGCGATGACACGCTGGCGAAGCTGTTCCAGCTCCGGCGAGTTCATCAGATCGCGGAACTCCGGCTGGCCGAGCAGGAAAATCTGTAACAGCGATTGGCCGCCGAGCTGAAAATTGCTCAGCATGCGTAGTTCCTCGACAGCCGTAACGCCAAGACCCTGCGCTTCGTCCACAATCAACAAGGTGCGCAACCCCTTGCGCGCCTGCGCATGAAGAAATGCCTCTATCCGTTGCAGGAGCTGAGCCTTGGGAAGCGCCTCTTCGCTGATGCCGAATTGCTGCGCTGCCAGACGCAGCAGATCATCCCCCTCGACCTGGGTCGAGACAATTTTGACCGCCGTAAGCCGCGCGGGATCGATCGTCGACATCACATGGCCGACCAGCGTGGTCTTGCCCGCGCCGATATCGCCCGTAATGACGATGAAGCCTTCGCCCTGCGCCAGCCCATAGCCCAGATAGGACAGCGCCTTGCGGTGGGTCGCGCTCTCGAAATAGAAATGCGGATCGGGCGTGAGCTGAAACGGACGGCCCTGAAGTTCATAATATTGATCGTACATCGTCTTGGCTCTTCTCTAAAACTGATAGCGCACGCCGACCTGCCCCAGCAGGGTAATGATCGTATCGAGATCGGAGGTGTCGATCGCATCGAGGCCCAGTGAGGCCCGCGCGCTCAGGCGCCTTCCGAACAGGCGGTTATAGGTGACGTAGCTGCCATAGTTGGTGACATCGATGCCGCCGGACGCAGCGTCGAAACGGTTGGCGTAAAGGCTCGCGCCGAGGCTGGAGGCGAGATCGAGCTTAACCCCGCCGAAAAGCTGGGCATAGTAATAATCGTCGCTGGTCCCGTCCGCGAAGGCGAATACCGACCCTGCCGGCGCGATGAACTTGCGCTCCGACCAGCCAAGACCGAAGCCCCAGTTCCAGCGGCGCGCGCTCTTGCTGAATAACGCTTCCAGCCCACGATGCCGATAGTTGGAGGCGTTGATCGCCGCCAGCGCATCGTTGAAACAGGTGCCGCCGTTCTGGCCGCTGACGCAGCCGGTCAGATCGCCGCTGAAGGGATTGCGCGATGCATCGAAGCCCGATGTCGGCAATGCGACGAGATTGCCGTGGATGGCGCGGCCGAAGCTGTCGATCCGGTCGAAATAGCCGATCTGAAACAGGCTGCCCGGCGAAATCCGCCAGCTAAAGCTGCCGATATAATGCATGCTGTCATAGCGGCGACCGATGCGCGCCTCCAGCGTGGTGCGACGGCTGGGGCGCCAGAGCACGCCCGCATCCCAGATCAGGCCATCGACATTATAGGCGATGAGGCGCGGCACCGAAGTGTCCGACACCAGGCCGTGGCGGGTGACGACAGGATTTCCGCTTGTATCGAGCAATGCCGCCCGCTGGCTGATCTGGACATCCTCATAGCCGACGCCGCCAACCAGCGCCAGCGTGGAAGAAACCGGCACGGTGATGTCGCCGCGCACCCATTTGTCCTCATAGCGCTGATCCAGCTCGGACACATCCTCGCGGTCATAGCCTACGCCGACCGACCAGCCGATGGGAAGCGGCCCCGGCTGCATGCCGACCGAGGCGGTCGCGCTGTGATAGACGCTTTCGTCGAACACGCCGAGCGCCGGAATGCCGCCGATGGTTACGTTCACATCGTCTTCAACTCTGCTGTAGCCGATGCGATAGGCCGCATTGACCGAAAGCTCGCCGACATGGGTGGTCAGCGTCGGTCCTGCATAGGCGGAATAGACATGGGTGACGGCATCGCCAGCGGAGACGAGAGAACCGTTTGCGCTGGAGAAACCGTCGGTGCGCACCCGCGTGGCGAGCGCCCCGCCCTCGATGCTGAGCTTGTCCTGAATGACGCTGGTGCGGGCGCGGGCTATGCCTGAAAGGATGTCGCTGTCAGGCGCGCGCCTGCCCCAGCCGAACTGATGTTCGTAGCGCAGGCTGGCCACCGCTTCGCTGCGCGGGGTCGAAACCGACGCATCCACCCCGGCGGCGACCGAAGTATAGGTCAACACATTGTCGCTGCCGCCCTTGAGGTTCGCAACGAAGGTCTGATCGAGTTCGATATAGGGCGTCACATCCGTGCGCGCATGGGCAGGCGCCAGCGATGACGCCAAGGCGGCGCAGGGCAAGACGAAGGGAAGGAAGCGCCGTAGCGTCACCGCGCGTCATCCTTGCCGTAATAGCTGCCGAAACGCCGTCCGCTTGCCGAAAATTTGACGCCATTGAGCAACAGCGAGATATGCGCGCAGCCCTTGAGCAGATCGGCGGCGTCGCGCAGCGCCGTCTCGGTCGTGCGGTCGGCGCGAACCACCAGCAAGGTTTGCCCGACATGCGCGGCGAGCACAGAGGCCGCCGAAGCCGCGAGCAGCGGTGGTGAATCGAACAACACGACGCGGTCCGGCCTTCCGGCGACCAGCGCCGAAATCAGCGCTTCCGTGCGCCCGGACGCAAGATATTCGGCGTCGCTATGGCTGCCAGCGCCGGCTGGCAGGACAGAAAGCGAGGGAATTTCGGTGCGGATCACCAGATCCTCCACCTTCAATGACGGATCGGCGAGCAGATCCATCAACCCCTTGTCGCCCGAAAGCCCCAGAGCCTGCGTCACACCGGGTTTTGCCACATCGGCATCGACGAGCAGCACCTCGATGTCCTTTTCGGCGGACAGCGAAAGCGCCAGATTGATCGAGCACCAGGTCTTGCCCTCGCCCTGATGCGCGGAGCTGACGAGGATGACATTGCCATTGGGCACGGCCTCCTGCTGGCGGGTGCCGCGCATGCGGTTGAGCAACTCGCGCTTGACGATACGGAACTCCTCGGCAAGCCCCGTCACCGGGGCATCGGGAAGCAGATAGCCCGCCTCGGCCATAGCCGCGCGATCGAGCATTTGCAGCGGCCCGCTCCAGTCGCGCGCGCGCGCGGTCGGGATAGCCATCGGTTTCACTTCATCGTCGACAGGGACCAACCCGGAGGGAGGAGCCGGACGAACCGGGGCCGCCACCGGCTTTTCGGGCGGAAAGAGATCGGCCGGAATATCGAGCGGCGGCAGATTGGTGCCGCGCAACGCTCCGCCAAGATCGAATGTTTCGGCGGCGCGCTCCAACAGACCCTTGGCCGTGCGCCCGGATGACATATGCGGAAAGTCCTGAGTGCCCATGTCCGGTTTTTCCTTCACGCCATGCCACGCTGAATGAATTCAACGACGATCAACAACAGGCAAACCGCGCCCAGCGCGCCGCAGCCGCCCGCGAACAGCTTCAGCTTGTGGTTGCGCTCGGCCAGTTGCGCCGGGTTCAGCGTTTCGGTGATCGATCCGATCACGGGCAGACCCGCAGCCTTTGCAAGGCGCGGCGCGGTCGGGAAGGTAGCGCGCACCTGCCCCATGGCGAAGGCCGCGCCAACGCCTGCGCATATGCCGACGATCAGCACGCCGATGAGCAGCAGCGGCCGGTTGGGCGAGGCGGGAGCGGTGGGCACGCTCGGCGGATCGATGAGCCGGAAGGTCGCGCCCTTGACACCGCTCTGCACATCGCCGCGCAGCCTGACTTCCTCACGATCGGACAGCAGCTTGTCATATTGGGTCTTGAGCACGTCATAATCGCGCTCAAGCCGCTCCTGCTCGGCAGCGAGGCCGGGTTCGGAAATCTGGCGCGACGTGACTGCATTGATATCTGCCTGTAGTTGCGCCTTGCGAGCTGCAAGCCCCTGAACGACGGCGGCACGCTCCGCCTGCATGGCCCGCACGGAGAGATAGGCGGGGTTAGGCGATCCCGCGACGCTGCCGCCACCACCCTGAGCCTTCAGGGCCGTGATCTGGCGCTTGAGCGCTACGACATCGGGATGGTCATCGGTCCAGCCACGCGCCCGCGCGGATGCAAGCTCGCCCTGCGCCGCCGCAAGTGCCGGATTTCCGGCGGAACCGCCGCCAACGGTGGCCGGTGTGCCTGCAAGCTGACCGTTCATCGCGGCGAGCGAACTTTGTGCGCCCATGAGCTGGGAGTCGATCTGGTTCAGCTCTGTCCGCGCCGCATTGAGGCGATCCCTGATCGAGCCGGTTCCGGGCAGCATCACCCCATATTTCTGCTCGAACTGCGCCTTTTTCTGCTCGACTTCGGCCAGAGCCTTGCCACGCTCGGCAATCTGCTCGTCAAGAAAGGCGATGCCCTGCTTCGTCTCGTCGCGATTGCCGGTGATGTTTTCCTGCTGGAAAATATCGATCAGCTTTTGCGTGATCTGGGTCGCAAGCCTCGCGTTGCTGCGATCGGACGCCGAACTGTCGGACATGGTGGTCGTAATCTCGAACACATTGTCCTGACTCGCGACCACCTTGATGCGCTCGCGCAACATGCCGACGCGCGCCATCACATCCCGGTCGCTGGCAACCGTTCCGGCCAGATCGGTTCCCCGCACCACTTTTTCGAGATTGGCAGCGCTGGCCAGAGTTTGGCGCAAACCATCGAGATTCTTCTGCTGTTCGATCGGAGAAATGCCGACCTTGTCCTGAATCACCGATTGCGTTGCCACATAGACGCGGGCCTTCGACTCATAGCTGTTCGGGATAAGCGACACCGCCAGCCAGCCCAGCGCACACACCGCCCAAGCCACGGCCAGCACCAGCCAGCGGCGGTTCCACACTCCGTGGAGCGCAATCAGCAATTCATCATACAGGCTTGGCATGGGTCTGGTTATCCGTCGATCCGCTTAGAACATGCTTTCGGGAATGATGATGACATCGCCCGGAGCGAGCAGCACATTGGCCCTGGTGTCGCCGCGCTTGATAAGATCGTTTATGCGCAGCGCATATTCCTTCTGCTTGCCGCCTTCCTTGTCGAAACGGACGAGACGCGCCTTGTTCCCGGCGGCATATTCCGACAAGCCGCCGACCACGATCATCGCATCGAGCAGGGTCATGTTAGCCCGATAGGGAATGGAGGCGGGCTTTTCAGTAGCGCCGACAACGCGGATCTGCTGGCTGAAGGTCCCTGAGAAATTATCGACGATCACTGAAACCAACGGGTTCTGAACATATTTCGAAAGTGCGACCTTGAGGTCGTCGGCCAGCACGGAGGGCGTCTTGCCCACCGCGGGCATATCCGTAATCAGCGGCGTCGTGATGCGACCATCGGGCCGCACCTGAACCTTCGCGCCCAGTTCCGGGTTACGCCACACGAAAATGGTGAGCTGGTCGAGCGGGCCGATCACATATTCCTCGCCCGGCCCTTCCTGAGTCGAAACGAAGGCGGCAGGCGGCAGTTCGGGCGCGCCGGAGCGCCCCGCACAGGCTGAAAGGAGCAAGGCCGGGATTGCCAACCCGAAGAAAAGCTTCACAGATTTTTTCAAAACCATGCCAGTCACCTCAAGAACAAGCAGCCCGATGTGATCGCCTTCACCCCATGGGGAAGCACATATCGGTCCGCACACCATAGCGGCTATGGCTCACAAAGGGTGAATATAGCGTTAGTGACTTTGTAAATTCTGCCCGAAATCGGCCAGTTTTCTCAAAGATCGAGCAGCATCTCGGCTGGCGCGGGATGCCCTAGAAACGCCGTAGGCGATGCGCTCGCGCCATAGGCTCCGGCAAGGAAGATGGCGACCAGATCGCCCACCGCAATATCGGGCAGGGCAACCTTGTCCGCAAGCCTGTCGAGCGGTGTGCACAGGCAGCCGACGATGCTGACCGGCTCAGGCGCGGGCGGCACGCCGAACTTGTTGGCTATGGCGACCGGATAGTTGCGGCGCACCACCGTGCCGAAATTGCCGGAAGCGGCAAGCTGATGATGCAGGCCGCCGTCGACAATGGCGAAGCGCTCGCCGTGGCTTTGCTTAACATCGACAACCCGTGTCAGGTAGACCCCCGCTTCCGCTACCAGAAAGCGCCCCAGCTCCAGCGCGAAGGCGCTCTCCTCCAATATGTCCGGTGCCAGCGTGAGCGCTTCTTCCAGGGCAAGGCCGATGGGTTTGAGATCGAGCGGGAGATCGCCGGGAAAATAGGGTACGCCAAAGCCTCCTCCCAGATTGACCAGCGGCGGCGTTGCCCCCACTTCGTCCGAGAGCTGCGCTGCAAGCGCAAGCGTTTCGCGCTGGGTTTCGATGACGGCGGCGGCATCGAGCGCCTGCGACCCCGCGAAAATATGCCAGCCGCGCCAGTCCGCCCCGCCCGCGATGACATGCTTTGCCAGCGCCGCTGCGCGGTCCGCATCGACGCCGAAGGGTTTGGCGCCGCCGCCCATCTTCATGCCAGATCCCTTGAGATCGAAATCGGGATTCACGCGCACGGCAAGGCGCGGCGTCTTGCCCAAGGCCTCCGCAATCGCCAGCGCGCGGGCCGCCTCGCCTTCGGATTCAAGATTGATCGTCGCGCCCGCCATGATCGCGCTGCGCAGTTCATTGTCGCGCTTGCCAGGGCCAGCAAAGCTGATCACCTCGGCGGACATTCCGGCGACCAACGCCCTGTCCAACTCGCCGCCCGATGCGACATCGAAGCCATCGACCAGCCCCGTCATCATCGCCAGCAGCGGCGCATAGGGGTTCGCCTTGATCGCATAATGAATGTGCAGGCAATCGGGCATAGCCTCGCGCAAAGCGGCAATAGTCTTGCGGATGATCGCGGCGTCATAGACGAACAACGGCGTATCGCCAGCCTCCCCAGCCAGCGAGGCCGCGCCGCACCCGCCGATCAGCAGCATGCCATCCTCGCCGGAGAACCAGCGCGGAACGGGGCCCATCGGCTTCATGCAACGTCCTCCTTGGGTCCGTGGGCATGCTCGCGCGCCAGCGCCACCCGATCGATCTTGCCATTAGGATTGCGAGGAAAAGCCGACATGACGTGAATTTCGCGCGGGACCATGAAATTGGGCAGATCGGTCCTGAGACGTTCCCGCAGCATCTCCAGCGTTCGTCTCTCCTCCGCGCCACGGGCGAGCCGAACCAGCAGTAGCACCGCTTGCCCCAGCCTCTCGTCCGGCACCCCAAGCGCCACTGCCTCGGCGATGCCTTCCTGCGCCTGCGCCGCGTCCTCCAGTTCGGTCGGACTGATGCGGTTGCCTGCCGATTTTATCATCGCATCGTCCCGACCGATGAAATATAGCAGCCCCTCGGCATCGCGCCTCACTGTGTCACCGGACCACACCGCCACGCCATCATGGACGGAGGCGGGCGGTGCAGGGCGAAAGCGCTCGGCTGTGCGCATCGGGTCGTTCCAATAGCCCTTGGCGACCAGCGGCCCGCAATGCACCAGCTCACCGGGTTCATCGTCATCAGTCAGGCTGCCGTCAGAACGACAGACGAGGATTTCCGCATGCGGAATGGCCCTACCCATGCTTTCCGGGTGGCTGGCGACCAGCTCCGGCGGCAGATAGGTCGAGCGGAAGGCCTCGGTCAGGCCATACATGGGGTAGACATCCGCATTGGGAAAGGTCGCGCGCAACTTGCCGATCAGCGCGGCGGAAAGCGCGCCGCCGCTGTTGGTGATGCGTTTCAGCTTCGCGGCGACGTCGGCGGGCCAGTCTGCCTCCACCAGTTGCACCCAGAGCGGAGGCACTCCCGCCAGCGTCGTGATATTCTCCCGCTCCACGGCCTTGATAACATCGCGCGCGGTCAGATAATCGAGCGGGATCACCCTTCCCCCGGCAGCCCATGTCGAGAACAGCTGGTTCTGCCCATAATCGAAGCTGAACGGGAGCACGGCCAAAACCCTGTCTGCGGGCGAGAGACGCAGATATTCCTCCACCGAAACCGCGCCAAGCCAGAGATTGGCATGAGAGAGCATCACCCCCTTGGGCTTGCCCGTCGATCCGCTGGTATAGAGGATCGCCACGAGGTTGTCCGGGTCGGCGGATGAGGGCGATAGCGGCTCCGCACTCTCAAAGAGCGCCATGACCTCACTTTCCGCCATGGCCTGACATCCGGGCGGCACATCGCCTTGTGTCAGCGTCTTGAGCCGACTGTGCGTCGCAATCAGCATAGATGCGCCGCTATCGGCAAGGATATGCGCAAGCTGCGCGCGCTTGAGCAGCGGATTGACCGGCACATGCACCAGCCCTGCCCGCGCACAGGCGAGCGGCATCAGGCAAGCTATTTGCCCCTTGGAGACCCAGCTTGCCATCCGCGCTCCCGCCGGAAACCGGAAAGCAGCCAGCCAACCGGCCAGTTTTCCGGTCGCCGCTTCCAGCCCGGCATAGGAAAGCGATCCTGCCTTGCTGCTCAGCGCACACGCCTCCTGCTCCCCCAGCAAGGGCAGATGGTCGACCGGCCGGACAGGCAATTCGCTTAACCCCATTTGCACGGTTTCCTGTTAATAGGCGTCCATGGCGCGCGATAAAGACATTCGCACATCAAGGGAAGCGGATGCCACCCCTCATTTGGCTGTCGATAATGGCAATGGCGGCCTTCGCGTGTCTTCCGCAAACAGCGGGTTCATGCGGCGAGGCTGGTTCGACATGCTCGCCAGCCATTGCTTCTCCGGCGACCGCATCCTCTGGGCCAGCGCAAAAACCGGAGCCGCAAGCGCGACGCTGCCGCTGGTGGATCAGGGCGATCGGCTTGCCGGGCTGTCCAATTATTACAGCTTTTCGTACGGCCCCATGTTCGACAATGCTGATGACACCGGCCAGAGAATAGCGCTCGTCGCCCGGATCGCGGCGGAATTGCGCCAGTCCCGCCACCGCATCAGCCTGTTCCCTCTCATTGATGATGGCGACGATATGCCGGAACTGATGCGTCGCGCCTTTGCCAAGGCCGGATGGATCGCTCTTCTGACAGATCAGAACGGCAATCATGTCCTTGATGTCGCGGGGCGGAGTTTTAGCGCCTATTGGGCGCAACGTCCCGGCGCCCTGCGCTCCTCGGTCAAACGCAAGGCAAGGGCGGAGCGCTATTGGTTCGAAACAGTCCGGCATGTTGATGAGAGGATCTGGCGAGAATATCTCGCCGTCTATGGCTCAAGCTGGAAAAACGCCGAGCCATATCCCGCGATGATTCGCGCCATTGCGGAGGATGCCGCGGGACGCGATTGCCTCCGCCTCGGATTCGCGCGGACGCAGGAGGGGATTCCCGCCGCCGCTCAGCTCTGGACGATGGAGGGTGACACCGCCTGCATCCACAAGATTGCGCATGACAGCGCCGAGGACGCCCATTCCCCCGGCACCCTGCTCAGCCACCATATGTTCGAGCATATGATCGACCGCGAACAGGTGGCTCGTATCGATTATGGCACCGGCGGCAACAGCTATAAACGCGACTGGATGGAACGCGAACGGCCGATGATGCGGCTCGATTGCTTCGATCCGCGCAAGGCGGCACTGTGGTTGCCCGCGCTTAAAACCCGCATTTCCCAGCTTGTCCGCCGCCCTTATTGAAGCTAATCGGCAGACATGTGTACAAAATCAGTGAAGAAATCCGTGCATCCGACATCGCTTTATGAGCGATTGCGTCAGACATTACAGGATGCTCTCAATCTTTCTTCAGAAACGGTATCAGATTTCACCATCCAGACAGAGCTTTTCGGCGCCCTGCCCGAACTGGATTCGATGGCGGTGGCGGCGTTGCTCACCGAGATCGAGGACCGCTTCTCCATCGTCATCGATGACGACGATATCGATGGCGAAACGTTCGAAACCTTCGGCACCTTGCTGGCCTTTGTCGAAGCGAAAGTCGCCGCAAAGGACTGAACCGAGCGAACGGCGCCCCCTAAGCCGCCGCTTGCGCCGCCTCGAAATCCGTCTCGGCAAGGAACCGCTCGACATCGAGCGCAGCCATGCAACCCATGCCCGCAGCCGTAACCGCCTGACGATATACCTTGTCGGTAACGTCGCCTGCCGCGAACACGCCGTGAATCGCGGTCTTGGCCGTGCCCTTCTCGACCACCAGATAGCCGCCATCCAGTTCGAGCTTGCCTTCGAACAGCTCGGTCGAGGGCTTGTGGCCAATCGCCACGAACGCGCCATCCGTAGCGATGTGCGATTTCTCGCCGGTCACGGTATCGACCAGATCGAGGCCGACCAGCCCCGCCGGATCGCCCCCGCCCACAAAGCGTTCCACCGCCTTGTTCCACACCACCGTGATATTGGGATGCGCGAACAGCCGGTCCTGCAAAATCTTTTCGGACCGCAGCGAGTCGCGCCGATGGATCAGCGTTACGTCCTGTGAGTGGTTGGTGAGGTATAGCGCTTCTTCCACCGCCGTATTGCCGCCGCCGATCACGACGACCTTCTTGCCCCGATAGAAGAATCCGTCGCAGGTCGCGCAGGCCGAAACGCCTTTGCCGCTCAGTTCCTGCTCACCCTCGGTGCCCAACCATTTGGCCTGCGCCCCGGTGCAGATCACGAGCGTATCGGCGGTATAGACCGCGCCGCCATCGCCGCTCAGGCGAAATGGCCGCTTCGAAAGGTCGACATCGACGATCTGGTCCCAGATCATCTGCGCGCCGACATGCTCGGCCTGCGCCTGCATCTCCTGCATCAGCCACGGCCCCTGAATCACGTCGCGAAAGCCGGGATAATTCTCGACATCGGTGGTGATGGTGAGCTGCCCGCCCGGTTGCATCCCCTGCACCACGATCGGTTTCAAGCCCGCACGCGCGCCATAAATGGCGGCGGAGAGCCCCGCCGGGCCAGAACCGAGAATGAGCATGCGGGTGTGGATCGTGTCGGTCATTTAAAAGTGCCTATGGAATATCACATGATGGTGCCTAAGCACATAGACAGCCAGCGCCGGGAAACAAGAGGGCTTCGGGCATAGGCCGCTCCGCTTCCCCCCAAAGCGATCCTAATCGAGAATCGTCGGCAAATCCTCGAAACCACGCCGCAACGTATGCGACCAACTCTCGGAAATGCTCAAGAACTCCTCGTCGTCCGCCTCGATGCGCCGACGCGTGCGAAAACAATATTGGTCTTTCGCGATCACCGTAAGATCGAGCGGCATGCCGACGGAGAGGTTGGAACGGATCGTCGAATCCATCGATACACAGGCCGCCTTTGCCGCCGATTCCAGCGTAGTGGAAGGCTTGACGACGCGATCGAGAATCGGCTTGCCATATTTATGCTCGCCAATCTGGAAAAACGGGTTGTCCGCCGTCGCCTCGATGAAGTTACCGGCGGAATAGATCATATAAAGGCGCGGTTTCCCACCCTTGCGCTGGCCCGCCAGCAATATGCTGGCATCTGCAGAAGCACCGCTCATTTCGAGATTGGGACGATAGCGCTCCTGCACCGCGGCCATGGCATCGCCGACAAGCTGGGCTGCTCGATGCAACGTTCTGGAGTTCAGCAGCGTTTCTATGTCGGGATCATCCGCACTTTCCTTTATCGCCCGCGACAATGATGTGCGAACTTCCTGCGTGATCGACAAATTCCCCGAACACATCATCGCGATCGCGCGCTCGCCCGGCACCTCATAGGTGAAGGTTTTGCGAAACCGGCCGATATTGTCCACCCCGGCATTGGTGCGGGTATCGGACAGCATCACCAGTCCCTGATCGACCCTGATGGCAACGCAATATGTCATCGCCCACCCTTCATCGCACAAATCTTCCCGCTTATTCTACAAATTTCTATGTCCGACCCCCCTATTGCTGCTGTTGCTGTTGCAGGGCGATCATAGCCTGCTCGTTATCATCCTCTATGCCGTCGATCCGCACATCCGCATCCACCGTGATATTTCCGCTGACCTGAGCCAGCCCTCGAATGGGTGCGGCGTCATGCGCATCCAGCCCGGAGGTGAGACGGATATAATGGTCGGTAACGCACAGGCCGTTGGACACATCGAACCCTACCCAGCCCAGATCCCGAACCCAACATTCAGCCCAGGCATGAGTCTCGTGTAGCGCACCCTGTTCGAGGTCCGCCATCAGATAGCCGCTGATATAGCGCGCTGGAACGCCAAGATGCCGCGCCATCGCGATGAAAATATGCGTGTGATCCTGACATACGCCCGCGCCCAGCTCATAGGCTTCTATCGCCGAGGTATCGGCTCTGGTCGCGCCGGAACGGTAGGCGATCTTGTCCCGCACCAATGCCGAAAGACAATGAAGCCGCGACAGTTCGGTTTCGGCTTCAACCGTTTCCGCGAGATCGCACATCGCCTGAGAAGGCTCGGTCAGCGGGGTGGTGCGAACATATACCAGCGGTGCGGGCTGCGGCGGAAGGCCGGAAACCACCCCCGCGCAATCGCTCGTCTCGACGATGCCCGACGCGACGATGGTCGCCATGTCGATCTGATCGTGGCGCACCCAGAAGCTTTCCAGCTCGCCATGGCCATTGCGTATGAAATCCACGACAGGCTCGTCATTCACCGTCACTTCCCATTCAATGACCTTCTGAGAGTCGGTGTCGGAGGGCTTCATCTTGAGCAGCATCGCCAGGCGGCTGCTGCCGCTTTCATAGCGATATAGCGTCTGATGACGGACGATCAGTTTCACTCCGGCTTCCTGCGCTCAATTGAAATGATAGGCCTGAGCGATTTCGGTGCCGAGGCGCGCATTATGCCGCAAACACTCTTGAACCACTTCGTGCAAGCCAATCCTGAAAATCTCCCCACTGTCCATGCTTTCCAGTCTTCGAACCATCCGTATAATCATATCATGACATTCGGCCGTTGCATCATGAGATACGGCAAGCCGGGTCAGGCGATAGGAAATGTTCCGCCAACAATAGGCGATCGAGCGCGGAAACAGGGTCGACAGCATGAGAAAATCCGTAATCTGCCATGGCGTGTAACCGCCGCCGTAAACATGATGATAGGCCCGGTCCCCCGAAAGCGCATAGAGGAGCGAGGCCCATTGATAATGGTCGCGCGTGCCGCCCACCACCTCGGTTTCGGGCAGGAGCACATAATATTTCACATCGAGCAGGCGCAATGTCATTTCCGCCCGCTCAAGCGTCCCGCCGATCCGTACGAAATCATGCCCCTCATTGCGCAACTGGCCGGTGTCGACGGCGCCGCGAAAGGTCATGGCGCGTGTCTTGATCCAGTCGATCAGTCCCGGCAACTGGGCGCGGGCATCGGCGACATCATAGCTGTCGAGCTTGCGCCAGCCCTCGTTGAGCGTTTCCCACATTTCCTGGGTCAGCGCCGTACGCACCGACTTTCCATTGGCGCGAGCGCGCGCGAGGCAGGATCGCACCGACGACGGATTTTCCGGATCGAGCAGCAGACACTCCACGACATCGGATTCCCGGATAAAGCTGTCGTTCGGGAAAAGCGATTCGCACCCGGTGACGCGAACAACCGAACGCCATTCGTCGCGGCTATGCGCGCCCGGCAATATCGCCATGCGCTGCCCCATTGCGATGAGCCGCGCCGTGGCCTCAGCCCGCTCCATATAGCGCGCCATCCAGAAGAGATTTTCGGCTGTCCGACTCAGCATGGCATCACTCCTGCAACACCCAGCTATCCTTGACGCCTCCGCCCTGGCTGGAATTCACTACCAGCGACCCTTCGGCGAGCGCCACGCGCGTCAAACCTCCCGGCACGAGCCTGATCTGGTTACCGACAAGGCAGAAGGGCCGGAAATCGGCATGGCGCTGCACGACATTGGCGGGGCCAAGGGTCGGCACGGTGGAGAGGTCGAGCGTAGGCTGGGCAATGAATTCACCCGGCGCGGCGCGGATGCGCTCGGCATAGGTCTCGATTTCCTCATGCGTCGATTTCGGGCCGATCAGCATGCCATAACCGCCGGAACCATGGACTTCCTTGACTACCAGATCGGCAAGATTGTCTAGCACATAACGATACTCGTCAGGTTTCCTGCACTGCCATGTCTCGATGTTGGAGAGAATCGGCGTTTCGTTGAGGTAGAAACGAATCATTTGCGGCACATAGACATAGACCGCCTTGTCGTCGGCTATGCCCGCTCCCGGCGCCGAACACAGCGTGACGCCGCCGGAACGATAGGCGTGAAACAAACCCGGCACACCCAGCAGGCTGTCCGGCCGGAAAGCCAGCGGATCGATATAATCGTCGTCGATCCTGCGATAGATGACATCGACCGCTCGCGGGCCATGGGTGGTTTTCATCCATACCCGGCCCGCGTCCACGAACAGGTCTGCCGGCTCGACAAGCTCGACACCCATGAGATCGGCGAGAAAGCTGTGCTCATAATAGGCGCTGTTGAGCGAGCCGGGAGTGAGCACTACCACGGTCGGTTCGCCGGAGCAGGCAGGAGGCGCGACTTCCTTGAGCGAGGCAAGCAACTGGGCGGGGTAATCGTCGACCGGCGCGACCAGACCTTGCGCGAACAGATCGGGGAACATGCGCGTCATGATCTCGCGATTTTCCAGCATATAGGAAACGCCCGACGGGGTCCGGCAATTGTCCTCCAGCACCTCGAAGCTTTTCGGGCCGGTGCGCACGATGTCGATACCGACGATATGGCTGTAAACCCGGCCCGGAGGCGTGAATCCCACCATTTCGGGCTTGTAGGCGCTGTTGCGATAAATGATGTCGCCGGGAACGACGCCCGCCCGGATGATTTCGCCCCGATGGTATATGTCATGCAGGAAGGCATTTAACGCGCGGGCGCGCTGGCGAATCCCCTTGTCGAGCGTGCGCCATTCGGCGGCGGTGAAGATGCGCGGCAGCAGATCGAACGGAATAAGGCGTTCCGGGTCGCCGCCCTCGCCATAAACTGCAAAGGTGATGCCGATGCGCCGGAATATGGCTTCGGCCTCTTCGAGCCTGCGATTGAGGCCTGCAATACCGGTGTCCTCAACCCAGCGTTGCACCTGGGCATAACACTGGCGGATGTCGCCATCCGCTTCCAGCATCTCGTTGAACGGCAAGTCGGCCTTCGATCCTTCCTAGCGCATTGTGCGTTGCAGCATACTGCCTCAGTCTCGGCAGTTTGCAAGCGCTTTTTTTCCGTACCGCAATGCAGGAAGGGCCAAGCCTATTCGACAGTGACAGACTTGGCGAGATTACGAGGCTGATCGACATCTGTGCCTTTCGCAACCGCGACATGATAGGCGAGCAGCTGCACCGGGACGGCATAGACCAGCGGCGCGATCAGCGGATGGACCTTGGGCATCTCAATCGCCGCCATGCACCCCTCGCCGGCCTGCGCAATCCCTTCGGCATCGGAGATCAGCACCACTTTGCCGCCGCGCGCCTGCACCTCCTGCATGTTCGAGACGGTTTTCTCGAACAATGGCCCCGACGGCGCGATCACGATCACCGGCACCGCATCGTCGATCAGCGCGATAGGCCCGTGCTTCATTTCGCCCGCGGCATATCCCTCGGCATGAATATAACTGATTTCCTTGAGCTTGAGCGCACCTTCCAGCGCCATCGGATAATCCGGCCCGCGCCCCAGATAGAGCACATCGCGCGCAGGGGCGATCAGCGGCGCAATAGCCTCGATCTCGGCATCATGCGACAGCGCCTGATTCATCGCGGCTGGCGCTTCGGAGAGATGCCAGACGATCTCCGCCTCTTCCTCGCTCGTCAGGCGGCCATTAGCCCGCGCCAGATTGGCGGCGAGCGCCGCAAGCACCGCACGCTGGCAGGTGAACGCCTTGGTCGAGGCGACGCCGATCTCCGGCCCGGCATGAGTGGGACGCAGCAGATCCGCCTCACGCGCCATGCTGCTGGTCGGCACATTGACGACGACGGCGATGATCTGCCTCTGCGCGCGCGCGTGGCGCAACGCGGCCAAAGTGTCGGCGGTTTCGCCAGACTGGCTGATGAACAGCGCCAGCCCGCCCGGTTCGAGCACCGGATCGCGATAGCGGAACTCGCTCGCCACATCGATGTCGACAGGCACGCGCGCGAATTTCTCGAACCAGTATTTAGCGACCAGCCCCGCATAATAGCTGGTACCGCAGGCAACGATGGTAACGCGCTTAACGCCGCCAAGATCGAAATCCATATCCGGCAGCGCAACCTGATTTTCCATGCGGCGCAGATAGGAACGCAGGGTTTGCGCCACCACCACCGGCTGCTCGTATATCTCCTTCTGCATGAAATGGCGGTGATTGCCCTTGTCGATCATCGCGCCGGACACGCCGGAAATGGTGACGGGGCGCTCGACCGGGTTGTTGGCGCGATCGAATATCCGCGCGCCGCCCTTGTCAATCACCACCCAGTCGCCCTCTTCGAGATAGGCGATACGCTGGGTGAGCGGGGCAAGGGCCAGCGCATCTGACCCCAGATAGGTCTCGCCATCTCCGTAACCCACCACCAGCGGCGAACCCAGCCGCGCGCCAATCAATATCTCCGGGTGCGCGCGGAACAGGATCGCCAGCGCAAAGGCGCCATGCAAACGCGGCAAAACCTTCGCCACCGCCTCTTCGGGGCTGGCGCCACCCTCGACCAGTTCGCTCACCAGATGGGCGACGACCTCTGTATCGGTCTGGCTCTCAAATTCGCGCCCGCGCGCGATCAGCTCGTCACGCAGAGCCTTGAAATTCTCGATGATGCCATTGTGGACCAGCGCCACTTCGCGAGTAGCATGGGGATGCGCGTTGCTGGTTGTCGGCGGGCCATGGGTGGCCCAGCGGGTATGCGCTATGCCGGTCGTGCCGGGAAGCGGCTCCGCAGCCAGCACCCTGGCGAGATTGTTGAGCTTACCCTCGGCGCGCCGACGCTCGATCGCGC
>CAYOZY010000025.1:0-16145 GCA_964408525.1 uncultured Sphingobium sp.
TGCCGAAATTCTGGCGCAGACGGCTCGCCGTGTCGTCGCCCTGTTCATGGCCGATCACCATGACGCGCCGTTTGCCCAGTTTGGCAAAGCCCCCCAATATCGCCTGATCGTCGCCAAAGGCGCGATCCCCCGCGAGGGGCACGAACTCGTCGAATATCCCCGCGACATAATGGCCGAAATGCGGTCGTTCGGCATGGCGCGCCACCTGGGTCTTCTGCCATGGCGTCAGCTTCGCATATGTGTCTTTCAGCATCTTCTGCGAACGCTGTTTCAGCTTGCCGATTTCGGAATCAATATCGAGATCGCCGGAATCCGCCGTGTCACGGAGCTCGGAGATACGCGCTTCGAGCGCCGCTATCGGTTTTTCAAAGTCGAGAAAGCTAACCATATGCTCCGGCGTTAAGCCGACCCGCGCTTCAGGTCAACGAGCGGATGACGCCGGTTGACCAATTCGACCAGATGGCTGCCCTCGACATGGGTGTAAATCTGCGTCGTGCCGATGTCGGCATGCCCAAGCATGGTCTGAAGCGCGCGCAGGTCCGCGCCGCCCGACAGCAGATGCGTCGCGAAGGCATGGCGCAACACATGCGGGCTGATGCGTTCGGGCGATATTCCCGCCGCCGCGCCAAGATCGCGCAGCATCTGGAACAGACGGACCCGGCTGAGATGTGCCTTTCCCGAAGGGAACAGCCATTGCGAAGCGGCCGGAACATGCCCCGCCCAGCGCGCCACGGCCGCGCGCGCGCGATCCGACACCGGCACCAGCCTTTCGCGCCCGCCCTTGCCCTTGAGGATGAGGAACGGTCGGTCGGGATGAATGGCGTTGCGGGGCAGGGAAACCAGCTCTGTCGCGCGCAGGCCCGATCCATACAGAAGCTCCACCATAGCCAGCAGTCGGACGGCAGCCAGCGGCGCATGCTCGCTTTGTGCGCTCTCTTCGGCGATATGGAAAAGCCGCTCCACCTCCTCGCGCGACAATATGCGCGGCAGGGGGCGGCGCAGGCTGGGGCGTGCCAGACGTTCGGCCGGATTGTCGGCGCGCAGGTTTTCCGCTTCCAGAAAGGCGTAAAAGCCCCTTAGCGCAGAGAGCTTGCGCGCGACGGTCGATGGCGCCAGTTCCGCCCAGCCATTGCTGAGCGCGCTCAAGGCTTCACTGTCGGCTTCGGCAAGACCGCGAGTGCGCGCGCTCGCTTCGTCAAGGTCGCGCCGGTAAGCCAGCAAGGTGTTGCGCGCGGCCCCGCGTTCCACGCCCAGCATTTCGAGATAGCGTTCGATGAGAGCGACGTCTGCCGCGGCGGGCCTGAATTCCGGCTCCTGCGAGGCTGACGCAACCATTGCGCTCAGCTCCGCATGATGGCCTCGGCGGCGATCATCCGCGCTTCCGAATCCAGCCCAACCTCATGCAGCGCGGAGACGATGTGATAAAGATGCACCGGCGGCATCTTGCTCCAGCTTGCCACCTGCATGCCCACGGCAGCGAGCAGCGCGACCGTTCCCTTTTCCCGCCGCTGCGCCGCGAGATGAATGGCCCGCGCCCATTGCCCGCGTGGCGCGAGCGAGAAGCCGGCATCGGGCAGCAGGCTATTCAGCGGTTCGCCGCCGATCCGCCCCAGCCCCGCAAGCCCCGCCAGCGCCATTTTCCCGCGCATCCCATCGGCTGTTACATAATCGCGCAGTCGATCGACCGGAATTTCGACCGCCAGGCGCGGCGAGCCCACCGCCAGCATCGCCCAGCCATCGGTGCCCTCCTGCGAGGCCAGCGCTTCGGCCGCGCGCGCCCATCGCATCGCGCTGATGTCATAACCGGCGCTCAGCATCGCGGCGATGACATGGCTGGCGTCCGCGCCGCCTACATCGAGCACAGGCAAGGCCGCCGCCGCGCGCGACACCAGCAGATAATTGACGAGATCGCTCTCACCGCTTTCGTCCCACAGATCGCGCATGGCATCGATGCGTCCTTCGGCGTTGGGCGCGCCATAGGCGAGGCGGACAGCTTCCGCCTGATCGTCGAACACCTGCGGCACGCCCTCACTGCCCGCTAGCTGAGCATAGAAATCCACCAGAGCCGCGCCCGAAAACACGCCGAGCCGCGCCGCGGTTTGCACTGAAGAAAGCTTCGAAACGGGAGAGAGCATGGGCGCGCGCGCCTGCCATGCGCGCACATGCGGACCCGCCCGGTCAAGCAGCGGCGCGGGAATATCGACATTGGCCGCCGTCGCGAGGCCGAAGCGCCACGCGGTCAGCATCTTGACGCCATCCCACTCGATCTTGACGGACCGCCGCGCATCGACCCCAGCGCCGACGATCTTCTCGCTCAGCCGAAAGTCGATCCCGCTGATCCGCCCGCGCCGTTCCGCCTGATTGAGAATAGCGCTCGCCCGGCCCTGCTCCGCCGAAAAGGAGGCGCAGATCGCTTCCGCCATCTGCCAGCCGGGCGATTCGCTGTCGCCCTGCGCGCGCTGATAATAGGGACACAGGCCCACCGGATCCGCGCTGGCGAGATAGGCCTGCATAGCAACCGCATGAAGGCGTTTGGTGAAACGATCAGCATCCACGCTTTGCACCATCATGCGCGCAGGGTCCGCCTCCCCCATGCGCACCAGCAGCCATGCCCGCTCCGCGACCCAGTCCGCACCGTCAATGTCTCCGGGCGTATTGGTCGCAGAGAGCAGCGCGCGACGCAGCAGAATGGAACCCCAGCGCGACACAAGCGGCGCCCTGGTTTCGCGCATCAACGTCGCGAGAAACTGGCCCGACCGGTTGCCGAAAGCATCGGCGGCAAGCCCGCCCGTCGCCGGAGTCAGCGGCCCGACGAGATCGAGCGACCGGCGAGCATTATCGGGCAGGTCATATTTTTCCTGCTGCTCGGCCAGTTCTTCCGGTGTGAGTTCCGCGTCGGTCGCGTTGTCGCTTGCTCCGGCCACAGCCGACGCTGCGCCAATGTCGGAAAGATCGAGATCGAGCGATGGCGCACGGGTATCTCCGGCTTTTCCGGGATTGGCTGCGGGCTGGTCGCGGTTCGGTTCCGGCTTGTCCTGCTCGGCGGAAGGCTCGTCAAATCCGGGCGGCAGCAGCGACGTCGGCGCGCGCTGGGCAACAATAGGCGCGGCCAGCACAAGCGAAATTGCCAGCGCGGCGCCACCCCAGAGCCAGCGAGCCTTCACTTTCCCAGACGTCTCACTCGATCCATGCATCTTACTGGCCCAGCTTTTCCGCCGGTATCGCCTTCTCGACTGGCGCCTGCGGCCGTTCGCCGCCGCGTTGCCACGCCAGAATCAGCAGCACTATCGGCAGCGCTATCAACACCATCGGGATGATCGGCAATCGGCGACGGCGGCGGGGCGCCTCGAAAATACTGTCATTGCGGCGGATTTTCATGATGAAATGCTATACTCTGCTTCTGGGCGATCGACGCTGGTTCTTTATGCTCGACCGATGCAAATTCGCTTTTGCCTGTCGCGCGCTCCGCTGTATAGCCCCGGCCAGCATGCAACGAAACACCAAATCCGTCGAAACCCATGATGATCGGCCTCTGGTGCTGATCGGCATGATGGGCGTGGGCAAATCGACCATAGGCCGCAGGCTGGCCGCACGGCTGGGAACCCCCTTTGTCGATGCCGATGAACAGATCGAGGCCGCAGCGGGAATGACCATCCCGGAAATTTTCGAGCTTTATGGCGAGGAAGGCTTTCGCGACGGCGAGCGCAGGGTTATCGCGCGGCTGATCGAGGAAGGGCGACAGGTTATCGCCACCGGCGGCGGCGCATTCATGAACGAACAGACACGGGAACTCCTGCTCGAAAAGGCGACTGTTATCTGGCTCGATGCCGATCTCGACATATTGGTGGAGCGGGTGTCGCGGCGGGACAACCGCCCCTTGCTGGCCGGGAAAGACCCAAGGGCCGTCCTGACCGAGCTTATCAGTGTCCGCAACCCGGTCTATGCGCTCGCCCCGCTGCATATCGTCAGTGGCGATGGCCCCCATGAACAGACGGTAGAGAAGATTTTGGAGGCGCTGGACCGATGAGCATCGTGAAAGTCGCCTTGGGCGAACGCAGCTATGACATCGTCGTCGAGGACGGACTGATCGACCGGGCGGGCGAGCATCTCGCATCCCATGCGCGCGGAGGCAGGCTGGTCGTCGTGACCGATGAAAATGTCGCAGTCGCACAGCTCGACCGGCTGAGCGCGGGCCTGCGCCACGCCAAAATCGAAACCGTACCCATTATACTGCCTCCCGGCGAGGGCACGAAGAGCTGGGATGGCCTGTCCGCGCTGATGGACCGGCTGCTCGCAATGGAAGTCGAGCGCAGTGACCATATTATCGCGCTGGGCGGCGGCGTGATCGGCGATCTTGTCGGATTCGCGGCGTCGATCCTGAAGCGCGGTTGCTCCTTCATCCAGATCCCGACAACCCTGCTCGCTCAGGTCGACAGCTCGGTGGGCGGCAAGACCGCGATCAATGCACCCGCGGGCAAGAACCTGATCGGCGCATTTCACCAGCCCTCGCTGGTGCTGATCGACCCCACCAGCCTCGACACTTTGCCCTCGCGGGAGGTGCGCGCGGGCTATGCCGAGGTCGTGAAATATGGACTGATCGACGACGCCGGTTTCTTCGCCTGGTGCGAGGCCAATGGAACCGCCCTGCTGAACGGGCACCCCGCCGCGCGCACGCACGCCATATTGAAAAGCGTCGCCGCGAAGGCGAACATCGTCGCGGATGACGAGCTGGAGCGCAGCGGGCGTCGCGCGCTGCTCAACCTTGGCCACACTTTCGGCCACGCTCTGGAAGCCGAAACCGGCTATTCGGACGCGCTGCTGCATGGCGAGGCTGTCGCGGCGGGCATGGCGCTCGCGTTCCGCTATTCGGCGGCTCAGGGGTTGTGTGCGGAAGAGGAATCCCAGCGCGTCACGGCCCATCTTCGCGCCGCCGGTCTGCCCGCCAGCCTCCACGATGCCGGAATTTCGGCCAGCGGCGAGGAACTGGTGGCGCATATGCTGCATGACAAGAAGATGGCGGCCGGCAAGCTGCCCTTCCTTCTCGCGCGCGGCATCGGCGCGACCTATCTCGACAAGCAGGTCGATCTCGCCAGTATCGCAGCCTTCCTAAACAACGAGCAGGCTGGCTGATTATTTCCCCTGCTTGAGGAAAATCCAAGCCGTCCAGAGCCATGCGGCAATCAGCAGGCCACCACCAACTGGAGTGATCGCGCCCAGCCATTTCGGCGCGCCCAGCGCCATCGCATAGAGGGTGGAGGCGAAAATCGCCGCGCCTACCAGCATCAACATCGCGGGTGCGCGGGCGACACTACCCATCAGTGCTATCGCCGCCACTGCATGTATGAGCTGATAGTTGCCGCCGGTCCGCAACCATTCGGCGGCCTGAGGCGTGGAGGCGCCATGCGCGCCAAATGCTCCCGCCGTTATCGCCAATGCAGCGCTCAGCGCCGCCCAGAAAACCATCATGCAGGCCTCTCCTCTCCGCCCGATTGCAGGGATCGCTGCTCCAACGCCCGCTCCATCGCCTCGCTCACCGCCTCGAACGCCAGCATGATGGACGGATGCCGCGCAGGATAGGCCCGCGCGGCGGCGAAAACGTCGATTCCCGGCCAGAAATCTGTCATGGCTTCCGCATCGGGGCTGGTGAGATAGGCGCGAAGGCTCTCCGTCGCATCTCGCAGTTCCTCTATAGATCGACCTAAGGCATGCGCGCCCATAAGCGCTGCCGAAGCCTGCCCAAGCGCGCAAGCGCGAACCTCTACCGCCAGATCGCCAAGCCGCCCGTCATCACCAAGCCGCACATCGACTATCACCCGGCTGCCACAGGTGGGCGAGCGCCGGTCCGCTGTGGCGTCGGGATTGTCCAATCGGCCGGCGAAGGGGATCGATGTCGCAAGCCGCAATATGTCCCGATTATAGAGGGCCGAAGTCATGAAGTCACCTTGGTGCGATCAAGCGTCATCATCCCGGCGTCGCCTCTCCCGCCCTTTCGAGCAGGGCGCGGGCCTGCGAGACATGCATGTCCTCTATCATGCGACCTTCGAAGCGCTCGGCACCGCCCGTGGCCGCCGCGAGGAGTGCGCGCGCATCGGCCAGCTCCCGTTCCGATGGCCCGAATATCGCATTGGCATCGGCGATCTGGTTGGGATGAATGAGTGTCTTGCCATCGAAGCCGATGGAGCGCCCCTCACTGCACTCAGCGCGAAAGCCGTCGAGATCATCGAGGAGATTATAGACGCCATCGAACACCGCTTTTCCGGCGAGGCGAGCCGCCAGAACGACACTCTGCATGGCCAGCATCAGGCCGGAACGATCGGCGCCCATCGGTATGCGCAGGTCGTGGCGAAGATCGTTATTGCCCATGAAAAGCCCTGCAATGCCTTCAACCGCCGCGATTTCACGCACATTGGCCACGCCCAGCGGCGATTCGATCATAGCGATGACGGGCTTGCCGCAGGCATCATGCAGCACCTCCGTCTGCTGCGCCGTCTCGACCTTGGGCAAAACCACAAAATCGCATGCAACGCCGCCGAGCGCCGTAATATCCGCACGATGCTGCGCACTGTCCGCCGCGTTCACCCGCACCGCGCCGATCCGCCCTCCGAACCCGTCCGCGAAAGCCGGCTTCAGCGCGGCCCGCGCCTCCGCCTTCTTCTCGTCGGCAACGGCATCCTCAAGATCGAGGATCACCATGTCACATGCCAGCCCGCGCGACTTTTCGATTGCGCGCGCATTGGATGCCGGCAGAAACAGGAGCGATCGGGCGTGATGAAGCAGCATGGTCCCGCACTTCGTCAAAACAGGTCGAAATCGCTTCCCCCCTCTCGCATTTGGCGGCATAGTGAAAGAGCTAATTTCGGGGGAGAGACGAATATGGGCGCGACCGTAGCCTTTCTGCTGGTCATCATGGTGATGATCTACCTTGCGGCAAGCATCAAGATCGTTCGGCAGGGCTATCAATACACTATCGAGCGTTTTGGCCGCTTTACAGAGGTCGCGCGGCCCGGATTGAATTTCTATCCGGCGTTTTTCTACAGCGTTGGCCGTAAAATCAATATGATGGAGCAGGTTGTTGATATTCCGGGGCAGGAAATCATCACCAAGGACAACGCGATGGTCGCTGTCGATGGCGTGGTGTTTTTTCAGGTGCTCGACGCCGCCAAGGCCGCCTATGAGGTGAGCGAGCTTTATGTCGCCATCCTCCAGCTTGCGACCACCAACCTGCGCACGGTCATGGGGTCGATGGACCTTGACGAGACTCTCTCCAAGCGCGACGAAATCAATGCGCGGCTGCTCGCTGTCGTCGATGGCGCGACCGAAACATGGGGTGTGAAGATCACGCGGGTCGAGCTAAAAGACATCCGCCCGCCCGCCGACATCGTTAACGCCATGACCCGGCAGATGAAGGCCGAACGCGAGAAGCGCGCATCGATCCTTGAGTCCGAAGGCCAGCGCCAAAACGACATCAACATCGCGGAAGGCCGCAAGCAATCGCAGATTCTGGAAGCCGAAGGCCGCCGCGAGGCCGCGTTCCGCGATGCCGAGGCACGCGAACGCGAGGCGGAAGCCGAAGCCAAGGCAACGCAAATGGTGAGCGAGGCCATTGCCGGTGGCAATGCGCAGGCGATCAACTATTTCATTGCCCAGAAATATGTCGAGGCGGTCAGCCAGTTCGCAACATCGCCCAACGCCAAGACGATCCTGTTCCCGGTCGAGGCAACGCAGTTGATCGGCACATTGGGCGGCATCGGCGAACTGGCGAAGGACGCCTTGTCGGGCGGGTCAGGCGGTGGCGGCAACACTCCCGCTCCCTCCGTTCCGCCGACCCGGCGCGGGCCGTTCGAAAACCAGTAAAGGGGCGAGACGATGATCGAGCATCTTGTCGACAATCCGTGGTGGTGGCTGGTGCTGGCGGTCCTGCTGGGCATCGGCGAACTGGTGACGCCCGGCGTTTTCCTGATCTGGATCGCCGCCGCCGCGGCTCTCACAGGCGGTCTGGCGATGCTGGTAACGATACCGCCCTCTGTTCAGTTTCTATTATTCGCGCTGCTGAGCCTTGGTGCAGTCTGGGCCGGGCGGCGCTGGTATGCCGACAATCCGGTCGCCTCTCAGGACCCGTTGCTCAACGATCGCGCGGCGCGCCTCGTCGGCAAGGTTGCCACTCTTGCCGAACCGATCCGCAACGGACGCGGTCGCATCAAGGTTGGCGACAGCGTGTGGGATTGCAACGGCGAGGACATGGATGCAGGCATGGCAGTGCGCATCACTGGCGCGCAAGGAATGTCGCTCAGCGTCGAGGCCGTTTCGGACCCCGACCCCAGGCAATAATCAGCCATACCGGCATATTCGCCGGCGCGCCGTATGGAAAAACCCGCGCTCAGCTCTTGCCGAACAGCCCCTTAACCGCGCCCATCAGGCCGCCAAGCCCTTCTTTCGCGCCATCTTTGCTATCGCCCAACAGCGCGCCAGCCTTCTCCATCAACTCTCCGGCATCAATTCCAAGGCCGCCAAGCATGCCCTGCAACTTTTCAACTGGTAGGCCGTGTTCCTGCGCCGTTTCCATCAGCGCCGCCATCTTGTCGCCGCCCTCGCCCATCTTGCCGCTCAGAGACTCGGCGATCGCCTTGACCTGATCCGCCGGAAGACCTAGCTTCTCTGCAACATCATCCAGATTTTCCAAGAGCTTGTCGAACATCGTTTCGGTCTCCTTGCTGAGGGCATGGCTGATATACCACCGCCCTCATAGCACAGATCATTTCCAGCGACGACCGCAACACAAGAAAGGCGCGGAATTTATGGTTCCGCGCCTTTTCCTACTATAGCTTCAACCCGTAATCACTCTGCGGCGAGCGCAACTCCCGGCGCGGCCTCGCGCACCGATGCGTCGACATGATCCTCGAACTGCGCGAAATTGTCGACGAACTGGCCGACAAGCTTCGACGCCGTTTCGTCATAGGCGGCCTTGTCGGCCCAGGTCTGGCGCGGATCGAGGATCCGGCTCTCCACGCCGGGCACGGCCACGGGAACTTCGAAACCGAAATTGGGGTCGATACGGAATTCCGCGCTATTCAGGCTGCCATCGAGCGCCGCATTGAGCAGCGCGCGCGTCACCTTGATCGGCATGCGGCTGCCGACACCATATTTGCCACCGGTCCACCCGGTGTTGACCAACCAGCAGGTGACACCGCCCTTGGAGATGCGCTCCTTGAGCAGATTGCCATAGACGCTGGGGTGGCGCGGCATGAACGGCCCGCCGAAACAGGTAGAGAAGGTCGCGCTCGGTTCCGTCACGCCGATTTCCGTGCCCGCGACCCGCGCGGTGTAGCCCGAAAGAAAATGATACATGGCCTGCTCAGGCGTCAGGCGCGCAATCGGCGGCAGAACGCCATAGGCGTCGGCGGTTAGGAAGATGATGTTCTTCGGCACCGGCCCCAGATTTTCCGCCGAAGCATTGGGAATGAAATCGATCGGGTAGGAACCGCGGCTGTTTTCTGCCAGACTGTTGTCGTCGAGGTCGATCTCGCGCGTGACAGGATCAATCACGACATTTTCCAGTACCGTCCCGAAACGCTTGGTGGTCGCGTAAATCTCCGGCTCGGCTTCGGCGGAAAGCTTGATCATTTTCGCATAGCAGCCGCCCTCGAAATTGAACACGGCGGTGTCCGACCAGCCATGTTCGTCATCACCGATGAGGGTGCGCGAAGCATCAGCGGAAAGCGTCGTTTTGCCGGTGCCGGAAAGGCCGAAAAACACCGCCGTATCGCCGTCGGGGCCGATATTGGCGGAGCAATGCATCGGCATCACGCCCTTCACGGGCAACAGATAGTTGAGGATGCCGAACACCGACTTCTTCATTTCGCCCGCATAGGCGGTGCCACCGATGAGGATCAGCTTTTCGGTGAAGTTGACGGCGATGACCGTCTCGCTGCGGCAACCATGGCGCGCGGGGTCCGCGCGGAAGCTGGGCAGATCGATGATGGTATATTCCGGTGCGAAGCTTGTCAGCTCCTGCGCCGTCGGGCGAACCAGCAGCGTACGGATGAACAGGTTGTGCCACGCGAACTCGTTGATGACGCGGACATTGACCCGGTGTTCGGGCTGGGAACCGCCGAAAAGGTCGGCCACATACAGCTGGCCCTTGTCCTTCAGCGCGGCCATGAAATCGGCCTTCAGCGCGGCGAAATGTTCGGGCGACATGGGAGCGTTCGTCTTGCCCCACCACACGGTATTTTCGGTTTCCGCATCCTTCACGATGAACTTGTCGGACGCCGAACGGCCAGTGTGGCGCCCTGTCTCCACAACGAATGGACCGTCCTTGGACAACACGCCTTCGCCATTTCTCACCGCCGCTTCGACCAGCGGGGCCGTGCCCAGATTCCAGTGAAGATCCGCTCCGGTAATAATCCCCTGGTCCGCCAGGGTGATTGAGGAATACGCCTGCACGCGCTTCTCCCTAGTTCAAGTGGTTGTGTTTTTACCCACGATGACCGGATGTCCGGCTCAATGCCAGCATGGCGAGCACCAATGGTGTTCAGTAAAAGAGCATCCTCTGCTGCTGACTCGATCGCGCATAAGACCATGACGCGCTGACGTCAAACATTCACATGGTTAACCGGGCAAATTTCATGGTTAAGTTGCGGACCTGCGCACATTGCGATAGTCCGCTGGGCAATGAACGAGGATGCCGCCCCGACAGTCGCGCTGATCGACGACGACAGGAATATCGTTACCTCCCTCTCCATCGCCCTTCAGGGCGAAGGCTTTGTGACGCGAGTCTATTCTGATCCTGAAGCGGCGCTCAAGGCCCTGACGGAAAACCCGGCCGACATCGCGGTGTGCGACATCAAGATGCCTCGGCTCGACGGCGTGGAGCTGTTGCGCCGGCTCCGCGAAAAAAGCATGATGCCCTTCATCTTCCTGACCTCCAAGACGGATGAGATCGATGAAGCGCTGGGGCTGGCCATGGGCGCGGACGACTACATCGCCAAGCCCTTCTCCCAAAGGTTGTTGATCGCCCGGATACGCGCGATTCTCAGGCGCACCGAAATGAGCCGGCTGGTGTCGGCGTCGGAGGAAGCGGCGGCGGAACCCATGGTCCGCGGTCGACTGGCGATGGATCCCGATCGTCACAAGGTGACATGGGCAGGCAACGACGTGACGCTGACCGTAACCGAATTCATGATCCTCGAAGCGCTTGCCAATCGCCCCGGCGTGGTCAAGACCCGCAACCAGCTCATGGATATCGCCTATCAGGACGATGTCTATGTCGATGACCGGACCATTGACAGCCACATCAAGCGCCTCAGGCGAAAATTTCGCGAGGTCGATGCTGATTTCAACGCTATAGACACCCTGTATGGCGCCGGATACAGATTCTCGGAAGAATAGACGACTGGCGTATTTGCCCTGGCAGGGCGGAGTCGGCCTGACCTGGCGCATATTGGCGGTCAACATCATCGCTGTCGCGCTGTTGGCGGGTGGCTTCTTCTATATAGACGGATATCGCCTGCGGGTCATCGACGAGCGCCTCTCGCAATCGGCGCGTCGCATGGAAATGGTCCGCGACATGGCTGTCTACAGCCAACCGAACATGCGAACCCAATTGCTGCTGGCGCTATCGCGCCGTAGCAAGGAGCGCATCCGGGCATATGACGAGAATGGCGGTCTTATATTCGACAGCGAGAAAATGGGTGGCCGCGGATACACTCTTGTAGACCCGGACGAAGAGCCGCTCAAGCGGCATGCCGCACGCTTTCTCGATCAGGTGGTGGATGGCATCGTCGGCGCCGATCCTCTGCCCCCGTTCGTTGAACCGCGCCGCGACATCGCATCGTCCTGGCCGGAAATTGCCAAAGCCGCTGCAACAGGCAGGGGATATTCCGAAGCCCATTTCGCGCCAGACCGGACGCCGATGATAACGTCCGCCATATGGCTAAGAGACGGAACGGCGTTGCTCTCGATCACCAATGCGCGAGACATAACAAGGGCCGTGCGCGCCGAGCGGCTGCGGCTTGCGACGATACTGCTGATGGCGATACTGAGTTCGGTCTGGCTGTCGCTGTTCCTCGCCCGCACGATCGTATTGCCGCTGCGGCGGCTGGCACGTGCCGCCTCGCGCGTTCGGCTGGGGCGGGCACGTCAGGTTACGGTGCCGCGTCTGCCCGAAAGGCGCGATGAGATTGGCGCCCTTGCCCGCTCTATTTCCGACATGACCGAGGCGCTGCGCCATCGCATCGACGCAACCGACAGCTTTGCCGCCGATGTCAGCCACGAGCTCAAAAACCCGATAGCCTCCCTTCGTTCGGCGCTCGACGGACTGGGAACGGTCGAAAAACCCGAACTCAAGGCGCAGCTTCTCGCCATCGCGAAGGACGATGTGATGCGTCTCGACCGGCTGGTGAGCGACATCGCCGAGGCCTCGCGCATCGACGCGCAATTGTCGCGCACCCGGTTCGAGCCGGTCGACATCGGCCAGCTGATCGAGCGGATGATCCTTGCCCGCGAGGCGCGTGGCGTTCCTCGCAATGTTCGCCTCGCCTTCGCCCGCCCACGCCGCGATGTCGCGGTGGTGATGGGCGAGGAGTCGCGCCTCATGCTCGTGATCGACAATCTGCTCGACAATGCCGTTTCCTTTTCTCCTGAAGGCGGGCTGGTACAGGTGACGGCGACGGTGGCCGACGATGAGGTGCTGCTCAGCGTGGAGGACGAGGGTCCGGGCGTCCCGATCGAGGAACGGGAAACGGTGTTCCGCCGCTTTCACAGCGTCCGCCCGGAAAGTGAAGCTTTTGGCAAGCATAGCGGCCTTGGCCTCGCCATCGCGCGCAGCATAGTCGAAGGGCATCAGGGGCGCATCGCCATTGCCGACAGAGTTGATGCGGAGCAGGGCGCCCGGTTCGACGTCTATCTGCCGCTCGCCCATCTCGGCGATCCGGGGATCGGTTCGGAATGATGCCGGATGCCTCCTCCGTGTCCGGAGCGGACGAAACCGACAGCGGCTTTTCCGGCGCAATTCACGCCACCACCGTGATGATTGATGACCGCGCAGTGTTTATCCGCGGAGAAAGTGGCGCGGGCAAATCCGATCTGGCGCTGCGCCTCATCGATCGCGGTGCGATGTTGCTGAGCGACGATTATACGCTGGTTTCTGCTGTGAATGGCCGGGTTTTAGCGGAGACTCCTCCTCATATCGGCGGCAAGATCGAGGTGCGCGGCATCGGTATCGTTCCCTTCCCCCATGCCAAGCGGGGGGAGGTTGCGCTGGTCGTGAATTTGATGGGCGACAATACTCCGCCACCTGAGCGCTATCCGCTCGAACAGGCAACGACGCGGCTGTGCGGCCTGATCTTGCCTTTATTGCGGATTGACGGGCGCGAAGCGAGCGCGCCTCTGAAAGTCGAGCTGGCGTTACGGGAGCATTTGGGAGCACCTAGCGGAAAGGAGGCGGCGCAATGACCGGACGGAAGGCCAAATCCATATTGCTCGTCTCCGGCATGTCCGGCGCGGGCAAATCGACCGCGCTCCGCACACTGGAGGATCTCGGCTGGGAAGTCGTCGACAATCTGCCGCTGATGCTGCTTGAACGCCTGATGGATGCCCCTCTCACTCATGACGCGCAGGATAAGGACCGCCCGCTCGCCATCGGCATAGACACGCGCACGCGCGGGTTCGACGCTGCGGCGATCGTGCAGCGCATCAAGGCAATGAAGGAGCATGAGGACTGGGACATCGAGACGCTCTATCTCGATTGTTCCGGCGTCGAACTGGAACGGCGCTATTCCGAAACGCGGCGACGCCACCCGATGGCGCAGGACCGTCCTGCCGCGGACGGCATCGCCCGCGAACGCGAACTGACCGAGCCACTGCGCCGGTGGGCAACGCAGGTGGTGGACACCACGGCCATGTCGGTGAACGACCTTCAGCAGGAAATCCGCAACCGCTATGGCCGCGACCCCAGCGGCCAGACCGTGCTGACCATCCTTTCCTTTGGTTTTTCGCGCGGCATGCCCCGCAACGCCGACCTGGTGTTTGACATGCGCTTTCTGCGCAACCCACATTGGGAAGCGGGCCTGAAACCGAAAACCGGCCTTTCGGAAGATGTCGCCGCCTATATCGCGCAAGACCCGGCCTATGAGGATGCGCTCGCCCAGATCGAAAATCTGCTCGTCACCCTCCTCCCCCGCTATCAGGCGCAGGGCAAATCCTATGTCACCATTGCCTTCGGATGCACCGGCGGTCGTCACAGATCGGTGCATGTCGCCGAACGTGTCGCCAGCCACTTGCGTCAGGCAGGATTTTCGCCCACGGTCTTGCACCGCAATATGGAATCGGCACCGCAAAACACCCTCGAAGAAGGCAGCGGCCCGGAAAAGCAGGAAATTCGGGGCGAACAATCACAATGATAGGCTTGGTACTGGTCACTCACGGGCAGCTCGCTGCGGAGTTTCGCGTTGCGATGGAGCATGTCGTCGGCCCGCAAAAGGCGATCGAAACGATCTGCATCGGCCCCGATGACGATATGGAAACACGACGGGCGGACATCGCGCGGGCGATCGACAAGGTTAACGACGGGGCGGGCGTCATCCTGTTGACCGACCTGTTCGGCGGAACACCCTCCAACCTCGCGATCTCGCTGCTCAAGGCGGGCGAGACGGAGGTTATCGCGGGCGTCAACCTGCCTATGCTCATTCGCCTTGAAAGTGCGCGCAAATCCATGAATATTGGCGCGGCCGTAGCCGCCGCGCGCGAAGCGGGGCAGAAATATATCAGCGTCGCGTCCGAACTGTTGGGGAGCACTCGATGAACGAACTCAGCCGGGAAGTGCAGATACTCAACCGGCGCGGCCTCCATGCCCGTGCGAGCGCCAAGTTCGTTACTCTCGCCAGCGCCCTGCCCGCGCAGATCACCGTGTCGAAAGATGGATCGCGGGTTACGGGCACCTCGATCATGGGCCTGATGATGCTCGGCGCGGCGATGGGCGATTCCATCACCATTGCAGCATCAGGCGAAAATCATGCCGATGCCCTCGAACAGCTCGTCGCGCTGGTCGAGAACAAGTTCGGCGAAGAGTGAAGCCGGAATCCGGTCCATGCGGCGTGAAATAACCGGCTTTTCCAATCCCCTCATCAAGCGTGTCCGCTCGCTGCGGGAAAAGAAGCATCGTAAGCGCGAAGGGCTGTTCCTCGCCGAGGGCTTGAGGATCATGACCGAGGCGCGGGAGGCTGGAGCGCTGCCGCTCATGCTGTTTCATGTTTCAGGCGAAGAGTTACATCCGCTGGCCAAGGCTCTGATGGCGGATGTTGTTGCGGCGGGTGGCGAAGTGATCTCCACCAGCGCGGACATCATGGCCAAGATTTCGGGCAAGGATAATCCGCAGGCTGTGGTCGGGGTTTACCCGGACCGGCTGACCCCGCTCGACAAAGTGGATCGCGGGGTTGCAGGCATATGGATGGTGGCGCAATCGCTGCGCGATCCCGGAAATCTGGGCACGATATTGCGCACCGGCGATGCCGTGGGCGCGGGCGGTTTGATCCTCGTCGACGATTGTGTCGATCCCTTTTCGGTGGAGGCCGTGCGCGCCAGCATGGGGGCGCTTTTCACGCAACGGATCGTTCAATGCCGCTGGAACGAGTTCATCGACTGGCTGCGGCGCGGCCCCGGCATGCTGGTGGGCACAAGCCTCAATACCGATCAGGACTATCAGGCTCCGGCCTATGCGCCGCCGACGTTCCTGCTCGTAGGCAACGAGGCGCGAGGTCTGCCGCCGGACTATGAAGACGAGTGTGACATGCTGGTGAAGATCCCGATGCTCGGCAAGGCAGACAGCCTCAATGCGGCCGTCGCGGCGGCGGTAATGGCCTATGAAATCCGCAACCAGTTTAGGCACAAGCCATGAGCGCGGCGGCGGCGGCTTCGCCCTCCGGGCTTGCAACCATGTGGCTGCACAAGCGCGTATTGAGCGCGAGCCTCGTGGGCACGGCGGTAGAGTTCTATGATTTCTATATCTATGCGACCGCCGCATCGCTGGTGTTCGGGCCGCTGTTCTTTCCTTCGACCTCGCCCTCGGCGCAATTGCTCGCCGCCTATGCGAGCTTTGCCGTCGCCTTTTTCGCAAGGCCGTTGGGCGCGGCGGTGTTCGGCCATTATGG
>CAYOZY010000025.1:16155-20357 GCA_964408525.1 uncultured Sphingobium sp.
CATTATGGCGACCGCATAGGGCGCAAATCCACGCTGGTCGCCTCGCTGTTGCTGATGGGCGGATCGACTCTGGCCATCGCCTTCCTGCCCACCTATGCGACCTTCGGCTGGTGGGCGCCGCTGCTGCTGTGCGTGATGCGTTTCGGACAGGGCTTTGGCCTCGGCGGCGAATGGGGCGGCGCGGCGCTGCTGGCGGTGGAAAACGCTCCTCCCGGCTGGCGCGCGCGCTTCGGCATGTTCCCGCAGCTCGGCGCGCCGGTGGGTTTCATTTTCGCCAACGGGCTTTTTCTTCTGCTCGGCCAGACATTGACTGACGCGCAGTTCATGACCTGGGGCTGGCGACTGCCCTTCCTCGCCAGCGCCATATTGGTGATTCTCGGCCTGTGGATACGCCTCAAGCTAACCGAAACGCCGGAATTTTCGGACATGCTCGCGCATGAGGCGCGATCGCATGTGCCGATAGCCGACATCTTTCGTAACCACCTTGGCGGAGCGATTGCAGGCACCTTCGCGACCGTCGCCTGTTTCGCGATCTTCTATATCACCACCGCCTTTGCGCTGGGTTACGGCACGACGAGCATCGGAATTCCGCGCGGCCATTTCCTGCTGCTTCAGTTGGGCGCAATTCTGTTCATGGCCCTGGGCATCATCCTTGCGGGCTGGTGGGCGGATGGCCGCAGCCCGCGCCATGTACTGATCGCCGGTTGCATCATGACCATCCCCATGGGCGCGCTGTTTGGCAGCCTGCTGGGAACCGGAGAAAGCCTGCCCATCTTTATGGCGCTCGCCGGTGGTCTGTTCGCCATGGGTTTCGTCTATGGCCCGCTCGGAGCATGGCTGCCCTCGCTGTTCCCTGTGCGGCTGCGCTATACCGGCGTTTCCTTCGCGTTCAATCTGGGCGGGATACTCGGCGGCGCGCTCGCTCCGATTGTGGCACAGGCGCTGGTCGATCGTTTTGGTGTGGCCACCTGCGGCCTGTATATGTCGGCCGCCGCGGCGATCAGCCTCGCCGCGCTCGCGCTGCGGAACTGGAGCCATGGTTGAAGCGTCGTACGAGGCAGGTTAGACTCCTTCACCCGACATCATTTCAGCCGAGGCGCGCACCCCCGAGATGACCAGCCCCATGCAGAATACACTCATCTGCGCAGCGAAACCGCTCGCCGAACCAGCTAACATAAGGGAAATGATCGACATTTCTCTCCACTGGCTGTCGAACCACAGCGTCCAGATCCTCGTCTCGCTGTCCATCGGGCTGGTGCTCTATCTCAGCATGGCGCTGCTAAAGCGGGGTCTTTCCCGGCGAAGGGAAGGAGATGCCATCGACGACGGCATTGGCGCCCTGTTCGCCAGAACCTTCGCCCGAACCACTCATATTTTCATGGCGCTGGCGGCCGCGCGTCTTGTCGTGGGCTATGCCAATCCGCCCGAACTCCTTCTGTTGACCGTCCGCTTCCTTTTCACGGTCGCAGCGGTCTTTCAGGGTGCGATCTGGGCGCGCGAGTTCATTCTCGGCCTGATCGAACGGCGAGCGGATGACGATGGCGGTGGCGCCACGCTCGCCAATGCGATGGGCCTGATCCGCATCCTTGTCACGGCGGCGCTGTTCATCATCGCCACCGTGGTGGTGCTCGACAATCTTGGCGTGAACATCACCGGGCTGGTCGCGGGCCTCGGTATAGGCGGCATTGCCATCGGTCTGGCCGCGCAGGGCATATTCTCCGATCTGTTTGCCGCGCTTTCGATCCTCTTCGACAAGCCATTCCGGCAGGGCGAGACGATCCAGTATGACCAGACCCTCGCCACGGTCGAGCATATCGGCCTTAAGAGCACGCGGATGCGCTCCGCCAATGGTGAGAAGAAGATCATCTCCAACGCCAAGCTGCTCGAAATGGAGATCACCAACTATCGCGACATCGCGCAGCGCCGCTACAGCATGCCGATCGGCGTGATTTACCAGACCCCGCCGGACATGGTGGACCGGATACCGCAGATCTTACGCGAAGTCGTCGAAGATGCGGGAGCGGAGTTTCAGCGCGCAGGATTTTCAGGATTCGGCGATAGCAGCCTCGATTTCGACCTGACTTTTTTCGTCAACGAGCCGGAACTGGACGATGCCGTCGCGCTGCGCCACAAGGTCGGCATCGGCATATTGCGGCGTTTTGCCGCCGAAGGGCTGGAATTCGCCTATCCGACCCAGACGACCTTCACCGCAGCACCGGATGGCACGATGATCTATCCGTTTGCCCGCGCGCAGGATGGGAATATCCCGAAAGCCTGATCAGGGCAGCCCCCACAGGCTTCCGGGGTGGAGCAGGCCGTCGCGCAGCTCCAGCCCTCCCTCCCTGTCCCGCTCCAGCAGCAGGGCGCCGTCGAGATCGACCCATTCCGCCTGTTGCGCGACCAGAAAGGCGGGCGCGATTCCCAGCGATGTCGAGAGCATGCATCCAACCATGAGACGTTTGGTGGCAGCCCTGCCTGCATCGCCCAGCGCCAGAGCTTCGGTCAGCCCGCCAGCCTTGTCGAGCTTGATGTTGATCGCCGCGAAATCCGCGAGCCGGGGCATGTCCGTCCGGTCCTGACAGCTTTCATCCGCACAGAAGGGAACGGGTGGCGTCATGCCCGCGAGCAGCGCCTCTTCGCCATGGCGGATCGGCTGCTCGATCATCTCGACGCCCAGAGCCGCGAGTTGCTCCGCCTGTGCCCGCATGGTGCGCGCGTCCCAGCTCTCATTGGCATCGACGATAAGGCGGACATCGGGCGCGCCCTGCCGCACCGCGGCGATGCGCTCCCTGTCCCCCTCCCCGCCAAGCTTGCATTTGAGCAGGGAAAAGCCGCGCCGCGCCGCCGCGCGCGCATCCTCCTCCATTTGCTGCGGGCTGCTGAGGCTGATCGTGAAGGCCGTGGGCAAGGGCCGAGGCTCAGCCAGCCCCGCAAGGTTCCAGACCGGGCGGCTCGCCCGCTTCGCCTCAATGTCCCACAGGGCGCAATCGATCGCATTGCGGGCCGCGCCACGCGACATCCGTGCGTTCACATCCTCTCGCGACAACCCCTTGCCTGAAGCCTGATCGCAATAAGCGCGAATGGCCTCGGCGCAGCCCTGCGCGGTTTCGCCGTGATAATAAATAGGCGTCGCCTCGCCGCGTCCGACATGCCTGCCATCGCCCACGGTGCACAGCACGACATCGACATGGGTCTTGGCGCCACGACTGATCGTGAAGGCACCGGCAACCGGCCATCGCTCCACTTCAACGGACAGGAGACGGAGTGTGTGCGCCGAACTCATGGCCTCAATTGCCTGAGCCGGGAAACCGTTCAGTCATTATGCTCGCGGATCCAGCGTTCAAGCACGGGGGCCGCCTTCGTGCGCCATTTATTGCCGTTGAAAATGCCATAATGGCCCGCACCCTTGAGCATATAATAGCTCTTCATCGAGTCCGGCAGATTGGTGGCGATCTTTAGCGCGGCTTTTGTCTGGCCGATGCCGGAAATATCGTCCAGTTCGCCTTCCACGGCGAGGATGGCCACCTTCTCGATCGCCCCCGGGTCCGCGATCATGTCACGATGGAAGAACTCGCCCTTGGGCAGGCTGTGTTTCTGAAATGCTTCCCTGACCGTCTGGAGATAGAATTCGGCGGTCATGTCGCAAACCGACCGATATTCGTCGTAGAAGCGCTTGCTCGCATCGGCGCTTTCCTCATCGCCCTCGACCAGATGCTTGAACATTTCCCAATGGCTCATCATGTGATTGCCAAGATTCATCGACATGAAGCCGGCAAGCTGCATGAAACCGGGATAAACGCGACGCCCCGCACCAGCATATTGAAAGGGAACGGTGGCGATCACATTTTGCTCGAACCAGCTTATCGGCCGTTCGGTGGCAAGCTGGTTCACAACCGTAGGCGCCTCGCGCGTGTCGATAGGCCCACCCATCATCGTCAGCGTGCGCGGGAGATTAGGGTCGTTCCGCACCGACATGACGCACGCGGCGGCATAGCTGGGCACCGAGGGCTGGCACACGGCGAGCATATGTGCACCGGGGCCGATATGGCCGAGCCATTCGATGAGATAGTCGATATAATCATCCAGATCGAAACTGCCGTCGCTCAGCGGAACATTACGCGCATCGCGCCAGTCGGGAATCCAGACATCATGACCGGTAATCATGCGCTCGACCGTGCCGCGCAGCAATGTCGCATAATGGC
>CAYOZY010000026.1:0-19800 GCA_964408525.1 uncultured Sphingobium sp.
AGAAACCCCGCGCGCTTGATCAGGCAGCGCCGCTCGATGGCTGGGTGCTGGCTGATGCGGTTCATCGTCATCCGCCTTCGAGCGGTCTTGGGTTGAACACCTGCGTTCAGGATGCATTCAATCTGGCCTGGAAGCTGGCTTACGTCATTCATGGCTTTGCCGGGCAGGACCTGCTGGAAACCTACAGCTTTGAACGCGCTCCTGTGGGCAAGCAGATTGTTATGCGGGCAAATCAATCGCGTCTCGATTATGCCCCTCTTAATGCCTGCTTTCATGTGACAGGGGCGGAAAATCCGGTGAGGGAAGGGATCAAGCGGTTTCGCGATCCCGGCCCCGCGGGAAAAGCTGCGCGGAAGGCTGTCGTGGAGGCCTTGCAGATCAAGGAGAGTGAATTCAATGCACTCGGCCTGGAACTCAATCAGCGTTACGCTTCATCCGCGGTCATTCCAGATGGCACAGGGGAAGAGGTTTTTGAACGCGATCCGGTTCTTTACCTAAACCCGACGACGCGCCCGGGCGCGAAATTGCCTCACGCCTGGCTTGTCGACCGATCGGGTATGCGGATTTCCACCCTTGATGCGGTCGGCAAGGGCCTGATGACCCTGATCACGGGCCTGTCAGGGCAATCGTGGGTCACAGCGGCTGATCGACTGTCATTACCGTACCTGAAAACCATCGTCATCGGTACGCCAGACTACCAGGATCTTTATTGTGACTGGCAGGTGGCTCGCGAGGTCGACGAAGACGGAGCGATCCTGGTTCGGCCTGACGGATATGTTGCCTGGCGCAGTATTGCGGCCACTGCTTCGCCCGAGAGCGCGGCAGTTGTCCTGCGCGCTGCGCTGGAAGGTGTCCTGTCAATGTCCCCGATCGGCGTGGGTATCACGGCCGGCTCGGACGGTGCGAAAGCCTATCGCCCCAATTTTGGCCCTCATCTGTTTGCCTGACGGCAATCGCTTCGCGGATCGACGCATCCAAAGCCAACTGCAGGATAGATTCCATGAGTGAAGCACGCCCCAAGAATTTTGCAAGTGTATGGTCTGACCTTCGTGAAGTCGTGTTTTCCCAAGGCTATCTTGATGCGGGCGGAATACGGACGCGATATATCCAGTCGGGCAATCCGTCCATGCCGCTTGTCCTTGCGCTTCATGGTGTCGGTGGACATGCGGAGGCCTATTCGCGCAATTTGGGGCCGCATGGGGAGCATTTCTGCTTTCTTGCCATCGACATGCTTGGGCACGGCTGGACCGACAAGCCAGCGATCGACTACCAGGTGAAGGACTATGCTGAGCATGTCCTGGCCGTGCTCAAGGCTATCGGCCGATCAAGCGCCATGATTACCGGTGAATCGCTAGGCGGATGGGTCGCGACCTATCTTGCGGTTCACCATCCCGATGTCGTCGATCGATTGGTGTTGAACACGTCAGGCGGCTGGACTGCGCATCCCGAAGTCATGGCCCGCCTGAAAAAGCTCTCGAACGAGGCTGCGTCCGACCCGTCATGGGAACGCATCAAGGCCCGGCTCGAGTTCCTTATGTGTGACAAGGCGATGGTGTCCGACGACCTGATCGAGACGCGCCGCGCCATCTACGCGCAGCCCGGCTTTGCTGACACCATGGAACGCATCATGTGCCTGCAGGACATGGATGTCCGGCGCCCGAACATGATCACCGAGGAGCAATATCGTTCGATCAAGGCTCCAACTCTGGTCATATGGACCTCGCACGATCCCACGGCCTCTCCCGAGGAAGGGCGGCAGATCTCGGAAATGATCCCGGGAGCGCGGTATGTCGTGATGAATGAATGTGGTCACTGGCCGCAGTTCGAGGATGCTGACGAATTCAATCGCATCCATATAGACTTTCTTTTGGGACATTCCTGATGACAGCGCTTTTTGAAGCAGCGGCAGGAGCCCTGCGCGACGCCTATGACGGAAACCCGATCGCTCCGTTGCGCGATTATCTCGATCCAACAGATGCGGCGGGTGCCTATGCCGTTCAGGAGATCAACACGCGGTTCTGGGAAAGCCAAGGCCGACGGATCGTCGGGCGTAAGGCTGGCCTGACTGCAAAGGCGGTGCAGCAGCAGCTTGGCGTCGATCAGCCGGATTTTGGCGTGCTGTTCGAGGATATGGCGGTGGCCGATGGCGGGCGGCTCGATCCGGGCAAGTGTCTGCAGCCCAAGGCCGAGGTGGAGATCGCCTTCGTACTGGCGGCGGATTTGCCCTCGGCGGCGACTACGCCCGAGGATGTCGCTGCCGCCATCGCCACGGTGCATGCTGCGATCGAGATCGTCGACAGCCGGATCGCCGACTGGAAAATCACGTTCGCCGACACCGTTGCCGACAATGGATCCTCGGCCTTCTTTGTGCTGGCACATCAAGGAAAGCCAGTTGCCGGGCTGGACCTGGAAGGGGCGGCCATGGCGATGCAGGTCAACGGTGAAGTCGCCTCCACCGGGGTCGGGGCAGCCGCGCTTGGCAACCCGCTCAATGCCGCAGCTTGGCTGGCTTGCACGCTGGCGGAACGTGGTGAGCCGCTCAAGGCGGGAGATGTCGTGCTCGCCGGCGCCCTTGGGCCGATGGTGGCGCTTAAGGCTGGCGATCGAGTCCATGCCGTCGTCGACGGAATCGGCGAATGTTCATTCATCTATGCAGGACGCTAGTCATGGCCAAGACCAGGGTAGCCATCATCGGCTCGGGCAATATCGGCACAGACTTGATGATCAAGGTGATGCGCCTTTCCGATGTGCTTGAGATGGCAGTGATGGTGGGCATCGATCCGCAGTCTGACGGCCTGGCACGCGCCCAGCGGCTGGGCGTGGCGACGACCGCCGAGGGCGTCGACGGCCTGCTCAAGATGCCTGAGTTTGCCGAGGTCGAGATTGTCTTCGACGCCACTTCGGCTGCGGCGCACAAGCGCAACAGCGAATTGGTGCTCGCCGCCGGCAAGCGCATGGTCGATCTTACGCCCGCTGCTATCGGGCCCTATGTCCCTGGCTATCGGCTCAAGCAGGCGGTACAGTTCGAGCATATCGGCTCCAACCGCCCGCTGCGCATCCCGGAAATGGATGGGGAGTACGCCGGCCTGAAGGTCAGCGTGTTCCTGGAAGTGGAAGGCGCGGCGCACTACCTGCCTGCCTATGCTGGCAATCTCGACATCATGACTTCCGCTGCCTTGAAGACGGCGGAGAAGATCGCAGCACGTATGCATGAGGGAGCCGCGTCATGACCTTCGATCCGACCACCGACAAGCTCTACATCCAGGACGTGACGCTGCGCGACGGGATGCATGCGATCCGGCACCAGTACGGCCTTGATCATGTTCAGGCGATCGCTCGAGCGCTCGATGCGGCCAAGGTTGATGCCATTGAGGTGGCGCACGGCGATGGGCTGCAAGGATCCTCGTTCAACTACGGCTTCGGCGCGCATACGGACTGGGACTGGATCGGCGCGGTCGCCGAAGTCCTTGAGCATTCCGTCCTCACGACCCTGCTGCTGCCCGGCATCGGGACCGTGCACGATCTCAAGCACGCGAGCGAGATGGGTGTGAAATCCGTACGTATCGCAACACATTGCACCGAAGCCGACGTCTCAAAGCAGCACATTGAGGCTGCACGCAACCTCGGCATGGACGTCTCGGGTTTCCTGATGATGAGTCACATGTCCGATCCCGAGGCGCTGGCCCAGCAGGCCAAGCTGATGGAAGATTATGGCGCGCATTGCGTCTACGTCACCGACAGCGGCGGCGCGATGAACATGGAGCAGTATGCGGCAAGGCTGCAAGCTTACGATCGTGTGCTGAAGCCAGAGACGCAGCGCGGCGTCCACGCGCACCACAACCTTTCGCTCGGTGTCGCCAACTCCATCGTGGCTGTCCAGAATGGCGCGATCCGTGTTGATGCCAGTCTGGCGGGTATGGGCGCTGGTGCGGGCAATGCCCCCCTGGAAGTCTTCATTGCCGCCGCCGATCGCCAGGGCTGGAACCATGGCTGCGACCTGTTTGCGCTGATGGATGCTGCCGAAGACCTTGTTCGCCCGCTGCAGGATCGGCCCGTACGCGTCGATCGCGAGACGCTCACTCTTGGCTATGCCGGTGTCTATTCGAGCTTTCTGCGCCACGCTGAAAAGGCGGCACAGGATTACGGCCTCGATACGCGCTCGATCCTCGCAGAGGTCGGTCGGCGCAAGATGGTCGGTGGGCAGGAAGACATGATCGTCGATGTGGCTCTGGACCTGAGCAGGCAGGTGCGTGTCGGTATTCCATCGTCCGGAAAAGCGGCGTCACGAGGACACGAATGATGCCGGTCACCTCAGGACAAGAATATAAATAAATTCGAACATAGAGGGCTTTGTTATGATCAATTCCTCGAAGAAAAGTGAAGATATTAAATCTTCTGAAGAAAACTTCTATGATGTTATTGTGGTTGGTGCGGGCTTCGCAGGGCTGTACGCCCTCTACAAGCTGCGCCGCCAAGGGCTCAATGTGCTCGTTGTCGATGCGGCCGACGGGGTTGGCGGGACATGGTACTGGAATCGCTATCCCGGCGCCCGCGTGGATATTGAGAGCCTTGAGTATTCCTATTCCTTCTCCGAGGAGTTGCAGCAAGAATGGGAGTGGTCGGAGCGATACGCAACGCAGGCTGAGTTGTTGCGTTATTTCGATCATGTCGTTGATCGCTTTGATTTGCGCCGTTCGATCAGGCTGGGCACGCGTGTTGCATCCGCCATCTACGATGAAGGTGGCAACCGCTGGACGCTGACGACCGAGGGGGGCAAGAATCTAACCTGCACCTATTGCGTGATGGCCACGGGCTTTCTCTCTGCGCCTAAAAAACCGGATCTGCCTGGCCTCGAGACCTTCCGGGGAGCGATATACCAAACGGCCTTTTGGCCGAAAGACGGGGTCGATTTTACTGGGAAGCGCGTCGGCATCGTTGGGACCGGGTCTACTGCGGTGCAGATCATCCCGATTGTCGCGCAGCAGGCAAAAAAATTGACGGTATTTCAACGTACACCAACTTTTTCGGTGCCACTTCGTAACGGTCCGATCAACAAGGAATTCGAAAGCCTCGTCAAGAGCAACTATCGGGAGTGGCGTCGCCGGGAACGCGAAGAATCGTTCGGCGGGTGGATTTCGGTGAACGGCAAGCCGGTCGAACGGGTGACCCGTTCGGCGCTAGAGGTCTCGGCGACCGAACGACGTGCGCTCTACGAGGATCGCTATCGGAACGGCGGTTTGGCGATGTACATCATCTATCCTGATGTCTTCGTCGATCCGGAAGCAAACGAAACACTTGCGGAATTTCTGCGTGAGAAGATTCGTGAGCGGATTGAGGATCCGGCAAAGGCTGAAATACTTGTTCCACATGGCTTCCCTGTTCTGGCGAAGCGCATGTGCGCGGATACCAATTATTTCGAGGCTTACAACAGGGACAATGTCGACCTGGTTGACGTGCGCAGGAATCCCCTGACGCTAAGCGCGAGCGGTGTTGAGGCAGGCGGCACGCTGCACGAACTCGATGCGCTAATTCTCGCAACAGGATTCGACGCTCTTTCAGGCGCGCTTATGCGGATTGAGATTCGTGGTCGCGATGGAGTGCTGCTCTCCGACCACTGGAAGGACGGCGCCCGCACGGCATTCGGACTGATGATGTCGGGATTTCCGAACCTGTTTAGCCTATCCGGCCCTGGCAGCCCTTGTCCGTTGTATCAGCCAGTCCTCTTGTGTGAAGAACAAGTAGATTGGATCGCAGCCTGGATTGATTACTTCCGTCTTGAAGGCATCACGAGCATCGATCCTACGACCGAAGCAGAAGATCGTTGGGTGCAAGAATGTACCGATGTCATTAACGGCACTCTCTTTCCGCAGGCTGCAAGTTGGTATGTTGGGGGCAATGTCCCCGGGAAGCCACCCATTGGATTGGCGTATTTTGGCGGCATCGCGAAATACCGTGAGGAATGCCAAGGTATTTTGCGAGATCACTTCGTTGATTTCCGTATAACCAAGGCGTGAAATTTGCGAATTCTGTATTTATTCATGTATACCAATTTTATTTGTCTTTTAAATAAGTATTATGCGGGAGAACTGTGATGAATATTATCGCAATGAGGGTCGCCTTTCTTGTCGGGGCATCTCTTATGCCGGTCATGGCGAACGCCCAAACGGTCGGCGAGCAGGACGCTGTTGAGCAAGGGCGTGCGGCTGAGAGCGGGGGCGAAATCATTGTGACCGCACTTCGCAAGGATGAAAAGCTTCGCGATGTTCCTGCAACTGTTAGCGTTATGACTACTGAAACGTTGAATGCTACTGGTGCGCGGGTGGCTGCCGACTTTGTTAGTCTCTCGTCAGGAATTACGATTGTGACCGGCACCAGCGAGCCGTCTGACACGTCAATCAACATTCGCGGCCTGAATGGTGCACGGGACGCCGAAGGCAATGTCGCATTGGTTATCGACGGAATTCTCAAGACAAGCACCGCAGCTTTGAATGAGCCGCAGGGGGCACTTTCGCAGGTTGAAATCCTTAAAGGGCCGCAAGGTGCAATTTATGGGCGTAATGCCGCTGCGGACGCCATTGTCATTAGTACTCGCAAGCCTGGTGAAATTCTTGAAGGTGAAATAAAGGCATCAGCTGCGACGGATAATACTTATCTTATTTCAGGAATATTGAGTGGCCCTGTTGCCGATAACATCGGATTTGTTATAAATGCCGAGTATACGAAATCTGATGGATATTTCCGTAACAGATTTTTAGGAAGTTCGGTAGCGAGGTCTGCTTATCCAGGGTATAGCACCAATTCCAATTCAATTGATAGTTATAATAAGGTTAACCTTTTCGGCCGACTTCTTTACGACGATGGTCAGACGGTCGCGGATATCAAGGTCAATTACGGACACAATGTGAGTGGCGCCTTGACCTTTAACGCGGTTTTCCAATTACCGGGGCTCGCCGCGGCATTTTCCGACCCGATCTTCAACGCACCCGTCAGCCAGCACAAATTTCTGTTCACCAACAATACCGAATCCAAGGGCTGGCAGGAAACATACGGCGCTTCACTGCGCCTGCAACACGAGTTCGACTTTGCTACGCTGATCGGAACCGCAGCATACAGTAACGTTCACAATGACTATTTCGCGGGCGGTACAAGTGGTGCGTTCGGGTTTTTTGACAACGAGCCGCACTGTATTGCCAGCCGTGCTGCAACCTCGGGGCAGGTAACAAACCAGGAGCCGTTCAATACTTACAGTGCCGCATTTGGATACGCCCAACCTTATTCTCCGAGTACTTGCGATGGCATTCAGAACAACAAGCGGCGTCAGCAAGATCTTGTGGCTGAATTGCGTCTTGTTGGTCCTGTGGGGGAGCCGCTCCAGTGGCAGTTGGGAACTGGCTATGTCTATATTGATCGTCAGACATGTGTGAACCTGACACTAGCCTCTCTTATTCACGACGCTCGGTTTCAGGCCCGCTCTGGGCATTTGCTGCCGCTGGCGGTGTTGCGCGGACGACCGGCGTCGCTGGCGTTTGTTTCACCGCATTCGGATTGATGGGCTTTTCGGGTCGAAGGGCTGGGCTCGGAGTTCTGCGGCACTGCCGCATGGGCTACGTCGGCGCAGGCTTGAGCCAGAGAACGAGGGCGCGGAACAGATCGGCATCCGGACAGGCCGAAGCGAAGGCAATGCGGATGCGGCTAGCACTTTCTACGACGCGCGCAGCGACCTTGAGCAGCCGCAGGCGCAAGGTTGTAAACTCGGCGCTTGCCAGAGCAGCGGTCCTGGGCATCGCCTGCTGGATGCGCCATAGCAGCCAGTAGGCGGCAGTGTGCAGGATCAGGCGCATCTGATTGGCATTGGCCGAGCGGCACGAGGTGCGATCACTGGCCAGCTGGGCCTTGTGCCGCTTGATCAGGTTCTCGGCCTGCCCGCGCGCGCAGTAAAGCGCATCGTAGATGTGCTCGGCTGAGGCCCCGGTCAGCGACGTGACGACATAGCGAATGTCCATGCCCAGCGTGCTGGCCTCGATCCGTGCAACGACACGACGCTGGCACTTCCAGGTCTTTGCCCCATAGCGGGTCTCTGCGTAGTTGCGCAGGACGGGACACTGACGCTGGGCGCGCTTGACCGCGCAGGCATCGGCGACCGCAACAATGGCGGGATCGGCGCGCAGCGCTGCATTGGTGGGCAGGCCGAACACGTAATCGACGCGGGCCGCATCGCAGTAGGCCATGACCTCGGGTCGACCATAGTGCCCGTCGCCGCGGATGGTGATGTGGGTATCGGGCCAGTTACGGCGCAGGTGACGCACCAGGCGTCGGATGTGCCCCGCCGCCTCTTTTCCAGAAGGCGTCTTGCCCGTGCGCAGCAGCATGGCCACCGGCCTGCCGGTCGCGGTGTCGTAGATATGGATCGGTAGGAAGCAGCGCTCCCCATGATGCCCGTTCCAGAACGAGAGCTGTTGATAGCCATGCACGACGTCGCACGTGTCGTCGATATCCAGCGTGACCGCTGTCGGTGGGGCGGGATAGCTGGCGCAGTAGATGTCGATCATCGCGGCCATCATGCTGGCCAGTTCGCGCGTAGTCGGTGCATTTTCCCACCGGCTCATCGTCGGTTGGCTGGCCAGCCCCGCGCCCGATTCCGGCAGCTTGCCGAGCGCCAGACGGAAGCCTGGATCGTCGCGCAGAGCATCGAGATCATCAGCATCCTCATAGCCGCACGCGATCGCGAACACACGGGCACGCAGAATGTCATCCAGGCGATGGATCACCCGCGCTGGATCGCGCGGATCGGCAATACAAGCCGCCAGGCGCTGGCAAATCCCCATCGCGCGCTCGGCTTGTGCAAGCAGTAGAACACCGCCATCCGAGGTAAGCCGGCCACCGTCGAATGCAGCTGTTATTTTCTTGCGGCCGACTGCTGAGAATCCAAATGAGCTTGCGATATCGTCGTTCATGGCGGGTGTGGCTTGTGGCATTTTCTGCCCTGCGGCAGGTTCGGCTTAGGCACCAAGTTCCTAATTCAGATCAGAGGCTTACGCCACTCCCGCCAACCCTTCAGGACACTTTTGGTGAATAAGGCGGGCTAGACACCGGCGTTGGCGCAGAGCGCAAATGCTATTCGACTGATCCGCGCTTTCCCACCGAGGCCTTGCAGGATGATACCTATCGCACCAACGTCTATGCTGCTTTCGCGTCGGCTGATTATGCGGTAACGGAAGAATTCAAGGTCGGGGCCGCCCTTCGCTATGACATCGAGGCCCGCAAGACTTGGAACAATATCCCAGTGGATGCGCGTACCCGCTGGGTCGGCAACCCTGCGACCGGCTTCCAGAACGGCACCGCCACCACGCCAGCGGGTTATTATCTGAACCCGGGGCTTGACCCGGCGTACAATCCATCAGGTGTAATTGCGCCACGATCGCAGACCTACCGTCAGCTCCAGCCAAAGTTCACACTCGCCTACAAGCCGCAGCCAGACCTGACCCTTTATGCCAGCTGGGGGATTGGCTTCAAGGCCGGCGGTTTCAATTCGGGCGGAACGAGCACGATCGTTGACGGAACGTTCAACCCGCCGGTCTCGGAAGGCGGCATCGCTGCGGGAATTTCTGTTCCAGACAATTTCAAGAAGGAAACTAACAGCGCCTTTGAGGTTGGTGTGAAGGGGGCGCTGTTCAAAGGTCTGAACTACGAACTCGTTGGCTATTACACTAATGTGAAGAACATGCAGTTCTTCGAGTTCTTCGTTGGAAACTTCGGCCTTTTGCGGAGCGTTTCCAATATCGACAAGGTGCGGATATTTGGCCTCGAAGGTTCATTGAACTATCGCATATCGAGCGGCCTAACCCTGTTTGCGTCTGGCAATGTAACCGACAGTAAGATAAGGGAAAACTCCGGAAGGCCTTATACCGTGGGAAATAAGTCGCCGACAACGCCGGACTATACCATCAATTTCGGAGGCCAAGTTTCGCAGCCGCTTTCAGATAGTATGAAGTTCGTGGCGCGTACCGATGTAAGGGTCACAGGCCCGACGCCGTTCCATACGGTGCAGGACAATACCGTTCCAACAATTTTCGGCATTGACGGGAACTTCAGGAATTCGACGAGGAGCAGTTTTGCGACCGTTAATCTTCGCGGCGGCATCGAATTTGACAACCTGAGCATCACTGCGTTCGCAACCAATCTTTTTGACAAGCATTATATTGAAGAGGTTGTCGTGGCGCCCGAATTCGGCGGGGGATTTGTCGCTCCGGGTGCCCGGCGGAGGGTCGGGGTCGAGGTTAAGGCCACATTCTGAAGCAATCGGCGATAATAGTGATTCGAATCTGAAGTCCGCTCTGGCCTATTCACATGTTGAAGCGGACTTCGGATTTTTAAAAATATTAATGCCAAATGTCTGATTGCATAGGGGTTTATGGGATTGAAATTTGCTCCGGTGCTTGTTGCAAAAATAGGCGAATTTTGATGCCATCCCACTAGGCTGTAAACACATGATCGGAGCCTCGATGCTCGATTTATAAGTTTACTGATCCCACCGGAATTAGCAGCGGCTATTAGGCCTCTTTTGCTGCTTCAGTTGTGGAGCGCGACGTGCGTCACGCCGTTTGGGTCATGAAAAACTGGGGCAGGGTGGCTGTGCCGGGTGCAGTGTGGCGGGGGGCGGTCAAGGAACCGGCAAGTTAATTCGCGCTATCTGCCAAACGGATTTCGCTGTGAGGCGTTCGATGCTGTCCTGTGGCAGGTGAAAAGTAGTTTTGCCATTTTTAATGAATTTTAGAATTTCAAGATTTTTCATTAAATATTTTAGGTTATATTTGGCGAGGATATGTTTTCATGGCTTCACGCAGAATCATTGCGACTATCCGGGATGGGAAGTCGGTTGTGGCTGAGGATTCACTCTTGCCTTCCAATTTCTTCGAATCTGTGCCGGGATTTGATCCGGCAGTTATCTGGAAGACATCGGGCGAGCCAACTGTTCCGTGGGACACTACGGACCCCGTCCCGACGCTTAGGAGTGTTTTGCCAGAGATAGGCGGGACGACACTTTGGCGCGTTACGTTCCCACCCGATGCAGTGATGATGGCAGACGACTTTGATGGCCAGGCAGCGGGTGCTGAATACATGGCAAAACTGCCTGGTCTTGCTGAAACGTTCGAACCTGAAAATCCTGGCATGCACCGTAGCGACACAATTGATTATGACATCGTGCTTGAAGGTGAAATTTGGGTCGAGTTTGACGATGGCGCCATGGTCAAACTTGAGCAAGGCGACATTTTGATCCAATACGGCACGCGTCACGCTTGGCGCAATCTTAGTGACAAACCTGCCACCCTTATCTTTGTTCTGGTTGGTGCCACACGGTTGTGAGTTCCAACGTCTTCCCGGCTGCCTCACTTACAGCCTGGATATATCTCAATGCGCCTGAAAACATCATCATGGAATTCACCTGTACGGAAGGCGGCACCGCGCTTTCTCCGGAATTGTGGGTGGATCCGAAATGCGCCGAAAGTTGCGGCATCTCTTCCGAAGAATTGCAGAAATACATGAATCCTGCGCCACTTGAAATGACCGATGGGACTGCGAAAAATCCATCTGATCCGGTTCTGCCGCTGACCATGCTTCCCGAGCCGCTGCGCGCCCAGTTCCTTTCGCTGAGCGACGAGGAATTCAGTAAGCAGATGGATAATACCATTCCGCCCAACAAGGTCGATGATAAGGCTAAGATGAAATTGAAGACGTTTTCCGAATAATTAGAGCGTGTGTGGATGCTCCCGTTCTTCTGACTGCATACCAGCCTGTGGCGTCGAAAGAGCTACAACAACGGGCCTGACACATGACCGACGAGGCGCTGCGCGTTGAAGTCAGCAACCCCGGGAAACATCCGCACACGTCCCTGCGTGATCGGTGGCGCAGATCTGTACGCTTCGCTTCGCCAAGTCGACGGCCAATATGTACAGGTCAGTCATATGCCTCTCCTGTGCCTACTCTCAGCGGAAATCAACAAGCTCGGGCCAACCGCAGCACATTACCGGTCCTAATGGTACCGGCAATGTGCTGCGGTTGTCGCGGTACTCTTATATCAATTCATCGAGAGTAATGCCCAAGGTTGCGGCCAACTTCTTGACCGTCTCGATCGAACCGCTCTTCCGTCTGGCCTCGATATCCGCGATCTGCACCCGATTGACGCTCGAAGCTTCGGCGAGGGCGGTTTGGGTGAGGCCCCGGAACTCGCGCCAGACGCGCAGAGGGCTTTCGCCGGAAAGCATGCGCTTCACGAATTCGGCAGGAAGCAACTCCTCATCGCCGTTTGCCAACTGCGCCAGAGCACGGTCATAGGCTTGCAGATCGGCCAGCTGTTCTGCGGCCGCCTGCAAGCTGCGGTATTCCTCAAGCGGGATCGAAATCATTTCACCCATATCTGTCTCCATCAACCGTAGATGCTGCCACGCGGCCCTATATCGAGAACCGCCAGAACAACGCCGTTATCATTCATGATCACGCGCCAGTCGCCCACTCTTAAACGGATACCTTCCCGTCCCTTGAGCACCGTGATATTGTTGGCCTGCGAGGCTGGGTCGGCGGCATATTGCTCGATCTTTCCTATGATCCGTTCCGCTACGTCCACCGGCATCTTGCGAAGGGCCTTCAACGCAGCCCGCGTGTAGGTGACTGGCTTCATTTTCTGTAGTGTAGTTCATGGCCTCAATGTAGTCAATGGCTACACCTGATGGGAATGGACAGGCGAGCGTCCCCAATGTGGATCGCGCCATGCTCCCATGTTATCAAATATCCGAGAAGATTTCGATTTTGCAGGGATTTGGAGCAAGTGCTAGGCGAAGTTGATGCCATCGATGCCCAGCAGAAAGCTGCCGCACTCTTTCGCGCGAGGCTGAGCCTGTTCGAGAAATGGGGCGTGACGGACGAGCAGGCGGCCATCCTGTTAGGCATATCGTTGCGGAACTATCGGCGCTGGAAGGGGCAGGGAGTCGGCAAGTGTTCTTCCGAATGTCATGCTCGATTGTCGAATCTGATGGGCATCCATAAGGCGCTCGGGACGATCTTCCGGGAGCCGCAGCGAGGCTATTCGTGGATACGCATGGATAATGCCGCTTTCGGTGGAGAGAGCGCACTTCATGTCATGCTTGGTGGTAAACTGACGGATATCACGCGTGTCCGGCGCTACCTCGGAGCCGAATGCGCCGGTGGGTGATTGCCGAAGCGATAAGCGCGGTGATCGGCGCTGAAAACTCGGCAAATCGCCGCACAAAATATGCGCTTCGCCGCATTGAAATTCTGGGGGTATCAGTGGGGGTATTTTGGGCGCGATCCCGACAGAAAACATTATATATCAATATAATAGGTGTATAAAAAATACTCCTCCTCCGCTACCATTTTCCTGTTTGTCGAAGCGTACGAGCAGTTGAAAAAATCGCTGATTTCCGCTAGTTAAAGTGTAGTCGCTGACTGTCAGTGATTGCTCTTGTCTGCCTGCAATCGTGGAAGATGGGGGCCTAATTTGGGGGCCTTGCGAGGCCCCCGCAGAATCGAGGCCCCCAATGGCGCTGACTGATACGGCAATCCGAAACGCTAAACCCAAGGAAAAGCCCTACAAAGTCGCAGACTCGCAAGGCCTGTATCTGTTGGTCAATCCAAGGGGCAGCAAGCTGTGGCGGGTCAAATACCGCATAAACGGCGCGGAACGGAAACTGGCGCTTGGGGCCTACCCGGAGATCACGCTTGCCGAAGCCCGCGCGGCGCGAGACGTTGCCCGCAGGCAACTTGCCCATGCGGTTGATCCAAATGTTGCCAAGCGACAGGCCCGGATTGAAGCGACCTTGCGGGCAGGCAACAGCTTCGCCAGCGTTGCCGAGGAATTGATTGCGAAGCGGGAGCAGGAAGGCGTGTCCCCGCGAACGCTCGAAAAATATACTTGGCTGCTGAAATTGCTTGGCCCGGAATTTGGCCGTAGGCCGGTCGCAGAGATCACCCCGGCAGAGTTGTTGCATGAGTTGAAGTATCAGGAGCGCAGGGGGCGTCTTGAAACGGCCAAGCGGATGCGTTCGTTTGCCAGTCGCGTATTCAGATATGCCGCCGCAACGACAAGAGCCGAACGTGACCCGGCGCAGTTGCTTTTGGGCGCGCTCATCCAGCCGAGGGTCAAGCACTTCGCTGCCATCACAGAGCCAGCGCAATTTGGGGGACTTCTTCGCGCTATTGAGGACTATTCCGGCGACCCGGCGGTGATGCATGCGCTCAAACTGACGCCTCATGTGTTCCAGCGTCCGGGCGAGCTGCGCCAAATGGAATGGGCCGAGGTCAACTTCGAAAAAGCCGTCTGGACGCTTCCGGCTGATAAAATGAAAATGCGGCAACCCCATGCCGTGCCGCTGTCCACTCAGGCAGTCGCGATTTTGAAAAGCATGCAGGGCCTGACAGGAAAGGGGAAATATGTTTTCCCATCGGTCCGAACGCGCTCGCGGCCAATCTCTGAAAATACGGTCACCGCCGCGTTGCGCCGCATGGGTTTCACCAAGGAGCAGATGACCGCCCACGGCTTTCGCACGTCCGCATCATCGCTGTTAAACGAATCTGGCATGTGGAATCCCGATGCCATCAAGCGGGCATTGGCACACATGGTTTCCGGTGAGATAAGGCGCATATATAATCAGTCCGCCTATTGGGCCGAGCGTGTTGCAATGGCGCAGTGGTGGAGCGATTATCTCGATGAGTTGCGGGAGGGCGGAAACAGATGACAGTCAGCCCCGGCGACGGATGGAAGGTCTTCGCGGATGGGGATGACTCCGAAAATGTACCGCTTTGGCGGGCCTTGGCGCAATTCACTTCGGATGATCTGGACGATGGCTTGAAGGCCAATGCTGCTGTCATCAACGAGGCCAAGCCACCTTTCGCCCGATATTATAACGTCGCTTTCGTCATCAGCATGGCCTTCGGATTTCTGTTTATCGTTTCTCTGATTGGCCTTCTACTGTCTGCGACCACCAAACCGGCCAACCTGTTTTTCACCCTTACATTAGCTACATTTTTCGCAACGGCGGCACCGCACGTCTGGCGGCAGCTCTATCAATATGGCTTGCAGACCCCGGACGCACCACTTGGACTACCACACGCGTCCGACCGGCATTTTGATGAGTTTTTGGCCTCTCTCCAAAAAGCATCAGGCCCGCGCGCCTACTACATATCCCGCTTTGGCAAACGGCGTGTGTTTCTCAATCGCAGGCAGTTTTTTGGCAGGCTGCGCTATTTTCTGTTCTCAGAGCACAGCGCCGACCGAGCCTTAGTCATGCGCTTTCGCACGGGCCATTCTCTGCCCGGCGACATTTTTCTGCACCGTGAAGACGTTGATAAAATGCTCGCTATGGCCAAGCCGAGGCGCAAAGGCGGGCCGGGCCGAAACAGCAAATACCGCTATGCCGAAGCGATTATCGCCCTGATCGGCGACCCAAGAATAGGCGCTTTGGAGCTGAACGACCCGGCGGCATCGGTCAGCGCGATCAAAGACCAGCTTGCCGATTGGTTCGACGCCAACGCGGATGCGTCCGGCGACGTGCCGCGCGGGGATCAATTGTCGCCCTATGCGGAGAAAATTTTTGATCACCTGAAAAACTTGCCTGTTGTCCGAGGCAGTTGACCGGCCATTTTGTTTTTCGGAACCGCCCCAGCATTTTTGAAACGCGCTGCGCATTTCTGTTTCCAGCAGCCGACGGCAGATTCCTGCGGCTTTCCCATTGCTGGACGACGCACCGGCAACCCTGTGCAACTTGGCATGTCTCTCGCCGCGAGTCGGTATCCAAGGAGACGCACATGGAACTACTAGCAATCTCTATCAACGATACCGCCAAGGCGCTCGGCGTCGGGCGTTCATCGGTATACTCGCTGCTCAAAGCGGGCAGGCTTGACGCGATCAAGATCGGCAGGCGCACCCTGTTGACCACTGAATCCATTAAACGCTTGGCGCAATCCCGAGCCGACATCTGAACCACAGGCGCACCACGTCCCCGGCCCGATAAGCGGTTGGGCAGCCAGCGCTGTGATTTTCCCACCATCCCAACCACTCGCAATCGTGATGTCACGAAAGGATGCCCCATGTCCATTTTCCGCAAGGCCGTTGACCGTCTGGCCGATCTTTTACGCCGTGATCGCAGGATCACCTACCGCGCCTGTATCAACGCCCGCACCGCGCCCTATGTCGTGCCGCTGCTCGACAAGATCGCTGCCGACGACGAGGACGGCGAGACGTTTCGCAATTCCCTGATCCCGTGGCGGCGAGCGCAGCGTCCCCCCATCGCGATCTATCGCGGCGATGTTTCCACCTGCCGGATTGATGGCCCGTGGCAGGTAGCTGACAATCATTGGTTTCCGCTGGGTGGCCTGATCCTCACCAGCGGCGTGACCGCCCATCTCAATCCCTTCGAGGCCGAGGCGCTGCACAAGCGGATGCAGAAAGCTATCGAGGAGACGGTTTTTGCATGGGCTTGCGAGCATGACCTTTATGCCCTTCGCCATGTCCCGGACGAGATCGACCGGGCGGTTGCCGACCCCGCTGCCAAGGCACTGATCGCGGCTTGGGCATTGGGCGACAGGCAAGCGGAGGCAGCAGTCAATCGCGCCGCCGTTGCCGCCATGCCTGCCTCTGGCGAACCCGTCCCCGCGCTCTGCGCCGTGTGCAGGAAAGGGCTGGGTCATGCCTGATCCGAACCGCCAAGAGGCAAAGTTGTGGGGCTGCGATGCTACGCATCGAGCCAGCAATTCAGATACACACCTCACGCACGGGTGCATGGCGCAATTCTGCCATTTCTTGAGACAGCGATTCGACAGCGCCTTACAGCGGGCGCGACGAAAGCCCGCAATTCCGGCACTTTTCGAGACGTCGAACCGCTGTCTCATCGGGGGCGGCCTATGAAGCTCGTCCGCCACACCGTTCGCCTGTCCGTTCCCGTCGATAAGGCTCTTCGCACCCTCGCCGAGAGGCAAAAGATCAGCGTCTATTCGATGCTTCAACGCACCGTCAAAGCCGGGATCGCGGCGCAGGCCAGCCCGCCAGCACGCGATACCGACAGTCGCGAGATCGTCACCGAACTGGCATCGGTCAGCACGCGCATGGTCGATATGGAGCGGATGCTGGACCGCGCCTTGTTCACCGCTTGCGCCGCCTATTGCTATGCCCGCCATGCGGCGCTGGGCGCTCGCACGACCGATGATGCCGTCACCGCCGAGATCAACGCGGCCTATGATCGTCAGCGGCGGCGCGCGCAGGAGGGCCGGGAATGAACCAGTCCCATGACCGGCGCGCCCATGCTGACGCCTTGCGCCGCCACAACCGCAAAAATCAGGCCGCGCGCTTCCGGCGGCAGACCGGTATCATGCTGGCATCCATCGCCATGGGCGCGGTCGCAACGCCCTATATCGCGTTGGACCAGCAGGCGATGCAGGCAGCGGGCACATATGCCGTCGCCAAGGCAAAACTATGGTTCGCCCAAGGAACAGTGGTTGCCCCTACCATCACGATCAGCCTGGACGGCAAAGCCTATGCCGTTCCGGCCCGCGCAGTTGCCGCGCATCCCTATTTCGGCAACGCGGCGCACAGCGTCTTTGCCTACGGGATATGGGGTGGCTCGCTGGGCTTTGGCGGATGGCTGGCGAGCCCTGCTGCGCGGAGCCATCGCCCAGCGGCGCGAGCGCGCCTTGTGTGACCGCGTGATCGCCGGAACGCTGGTGACGAGCGAGGCTGCGCTGGCGAAGCTGACCAGCCCCGAGGCCGACGCCCGCGCGCTCACCATCGGCACCGTCCCCATTCCGGGCAGGCTCGAAACCCGGCACATCGCGATGATCGGCACGACCGGGAGCGGCAAGACCACTGCTTTGCGCCAGTTGCTCGACGGGATCGAGGCGCGCGGTGAGCCTGCCTTGGTCTATGACACCAGCGGCGAGTTTGTCGCGCATTACTACCGGCCCGAGCGGGGCGACGTGATCCTGAACCCGTTCGATGCCCGGTGCGCTTATTGGTCGCCCTTCGCCGAGATTGCCCACCCCGCCGACGCCGACCGGATCGCCCGCCAGCTCATCACCGAAACCGGGCAGCATGACAGCGACGTATGGCTCGACACCAGCCGCATCCTTGTCGCCAACATGATCCGGGCGCTCTGGCGCGAAGGCAACGCGACCTTGCCCGCATTGCTTCACGCTTTGCAGGACCGCACTAAAGACGACCTGAAAACGTGGCTGGCAGGCAGTTCATCCGCGCGCACCTTTGCCGATGATGCCGACCGGGCGACGGGCAGCGTGCTGTTCATGCTCGCCAAGGCCGCTGACCTTGTGCAGTTTCTGCGGGTTGAGGGCAGCGGCGGCACGCCCTTTGCCTTTCGCGATTTCATCCACGGGCTGGACAAGCGCAAGGGCGCGAAACCGTGGATATTCGTGCCCCGGAAAGAGGACTATTTCGAGGCGTCAAAACCCTTGCTCGCTTGCTGGCTGGAATGCGCGGCCAGTGCCGTGCTTGGCCTGCCCCCATCGCCCGACCGGCGCATCTGGTTTGTGCTCGACGAGCTGGCGGATTTACCGCGCGTCGATAATCTGGCGCGGCTGCTGCCCGAGGGCCGAAAGTTTGGTGCCGCCGTGGTGCTGACCTTTCAGGCGCTGGGCCAGATGCAACATCGCTATGGCCCGAAGATCGCCGAAGCCATGCTGGGCTGCTGCAACACCAAGTTGTTCCTGCAAACCATCGACAGCGAAACCCGTGTCTGGGCCAGCCAAACCATCGGCGAATGCGAGGTCGAGATTCAGACGATGACCGACGCGCTGGCAGACGGCGACGACAAGCCCCGGACCACGCTTGGCAAAGTCCGCAAGATGCGCCCCGCCATATTGGAAAGCGAACTGCGCTTGCCCAAATTCGAAGGCTACTTGCTGTTCCCGGACGGCTTGCCCGTGGCGCGGGTCAGGCTGACCGCCGATCACATCGCGCGGCGCGGAGCCGCTCGCCAGCCGGGCTATGTTCCCGGCGATGTCACGGCCACCCATTGGAAGCAGCCAGCGGAAACCGCGTCAAAGGCTGCGCCGCCGCCGAAGCCATCGCCCACCAGCGAGGGGCCAGTCTGATGGTCGCATCGGTTTCCGCGCTGACAAGTTCAGGCCAAGCCGCCAGCTACTACGAGTCGGCAGGCGAATATTACGCAGACGGCGGCCAATCCCCATCCGAATGGCAGGGCAAGGGCGCAGAGGCGCTGGGCCTGTCCGGTGATGTTGACCGCGACCAGTTCCGGGATTTGCTGGACGGCAAGATTGCCGACCAGCAGCTTGGCACCTCGCGCGACGGCAAGCTGGAACACCGCCCCGGATGGGACGTGACCCTGAGCGCGCCCAAATCCGTGTCGATCATGGCCGAGGTGGCGGGCGACCGGCGACTGGTGGCAGCGCATGGGGCAGCGGTGAAAACCGCGCTCTCCCATGTCGAGAGCCATATGGCCGCCACCCGCGTTCGGGATGGCGGTGCGGTAAACCGTGAGGCGACCGGCAATCTTGTCGTTGCCAGTTTCCAGCATGGCACCAGCCGCGCCCAAGAGCCGCAGCTTCACACCCACAACGTCATCTTGAACGCCACCAAAGGCGAGGACGGCACATGGCGCAGCTTTGAGCCACGCGCCATCTACCAACTGCAAAAGCAGATTGGTGCGATCTACCGGCAGGAGCTGGCGTTGAAGGTGCGCGAGCTGGGCTATGAGATCGAGGTGGGCAAAGGTTCCATGTTTGAGATCAAGGGTGTTTCGCCCGAGGTCATGGCCGCGT
>CAYOZY010000027.1:0-11872 GCA_964408525.1 uncultured Sphingobium sp.
GGCAGACTGCGAGGCAGTCGTCGCAGCCATAGACATGGTTGCCAATGCCAGGGCGCAGTTCTTCGGGGATTGGGCCTTTATGCTCTATGGTCAGATAGGAGATGCAACGGCGCGCATCGAGCCGATAGGGCGCGGGGAAGGCATCTGTCGGGCAGGCGGTCTGGCAGGCGGAGCAGGAGCCGCAGCGATCGGGCGCGGGAGTGTCGGGACAGAGGAGCGCGCTGGTGTAGATCGCGCCGAGAAACAGCCAGTTGCCGTGCTCGCGGCTGACGAGATTGCTGTGCTTGCCCTGCCAGCCAAGGCCAGCGGCGGCGGCCAGCGGCTTCTCCATCACCGGCGCGGTATCGACGAAAACCTTGAGCGCGTCCGTTCCGCCTTCTTCCACCAGCCAGCGGGCGAGCGTCTTCAGCGCTTTCTTGACGACATCATGATAATCGCGCCCCTGTGAATAGACGGAGATGCGCCCCCGCGTCGGCGCGCCTGCAAGCGCCATCGGGTCGTACGCGGGCGCGTAGGACATGGCGAGCATGATGACGGAGCGCACTTCGGGCCAGAGCGCGCCCGGCGCGGCGCGCTGGTCCGCGCGTTCCTCCATCCACAGCATCTCGCCATGGCACCCGTCGGCCAGCCACGCGTGCAGCCGCTCGCCCGCCTCCGGCGCGGCGTCGGCATCGCATATGCCGCAGGCGACGAAGCCGAGTTCGGCGGCCTTGGCCTTTAGACGGGTTTCGAAATCGGGCGTAACCATGAGCGGCTTTAGTTCGTATATAACAGGACGGAGGACGCAATGACGATTTCACGACGGGAGCTGATAGGCGCTGGCGCGGCGCTGGGAATGAGCGCGGTTGCGGGGCGATGGGCGCTGGGCGGCTCCGAAGCTTCGGCGCGTGCGTTTCCCTATGTGCTGAGCGATGCCGACTGGCGCAAGCGCCTCTCGCCGGAAGCCTATGCCGTGCTGCGGCATGCGTCGACCGAATATCCCTTCACAAGTCCGCTCAACAAGGAGCATCGCAAGGGCATGTTTGTTTGCGCCGGATGCGCGCTGCCGCTGTTTTCGTCTGCTGCCAAATATGACAGCGGCACTGGCTGGCCCAGCTTCTGGAAGCCCTTGCCCAGGGCGGTTGGCACCGAAACAGACCGCACGCTCGGCTATGTGCGAACCGAGGTGCATTGCGCGCGCTGCGGCGGTCATCTGGGCCATGTGTTCGAAGATGGGCCGCGCCCGACCGGCAAGCGCTATTGCATGAACGGGCTCGCGCTGCGGTTCTTTCCGGCTTAGAGCGGTTTTCGATCTGATTGGATCAGATCGTCCGCTCTATGTTTCTGTTTTACTGCGATTTCTGAATCGTCAAATGATGCCATTTGACTGGAAATCGTTATAGGGGCAGGACTCTAGGTGGTGGGCGCCTCTATCCGGTAGACTTTCAGCGCTTTCAGTCCCGGCACGGCGACGGGAACCAGCCATGAGGGAACCCGCCCCTTGAGCATCTGTGCGCCCAGCCCCTTGGGCGCGATGCGCTCGTAGCGCCGGATTTCCGTGAGCGTAGGGCAGAACAGAAAATAGCGCGAAGGCGTGGCGGAGACGATAGCTCGCGCCTCGTCGGGCGACGCCATATAGGCATGGAGCAGCCTGCCGATGCCCTCGACATTGCGGTGATGCCCGGTGGCGATCACGCGGTGCGACGTGCGCAGCAATATGTCCGGGCCAAGGTCTATCGGTGCGAACAGGGTAGCGGCGGGAAGCCCGCCGAGGGCGTCCATCTCCGGCTTGGCCGAACAGGATGCCTCTTCCTTCTTGGGCGCGGGGCGGCTGTTGGCGGCGGCGGTCGCAAGCTGGCTCGCGCCAATGGCTAGCGCGGCGGGAGACAGGGCGCACAGCGCAACCGTGAGCAGCACACGGGCGGGCATGCGCTCCATCGCCTGGATCCGGGGATAGAAGCGCGCGATGATCCATGCATTGCCGATGAGCGCCATCAGATGCGCCACGGACATCGCCCGCATCACCAGCGCCGCGACGGCGAAGCTGCCCAGCGAAAGACCGAGCAGCGATAGCCAGCCGATGCGGCGTTCGTGGTCTTTCTCCGTCAATGCGGCCGCGATCAGGCCCAAGGCTCCCACCAGCGAGGGCACGATGAGGATCGCCGCCATCGAGGGTTCCTGCCGCCAGACGGGCAGCCCTTCGAGAATGTCCATCAGCCAATAGCGATAGACCAGCGGATCAAGGGTCTGGAAGGGACCGGCGAGGCACTGGTGGCTGGAGGCGAGGAACACTGCGCCCGCGACCATGGCGGCCAATGCGGCGGGGGCGGTCCGGCGGAGCATCGTGCCATCGCCCAGTGCGCGCCGCGCTGCCAGCATGACGGGAGGCACCAGCAGTAGCGGCACCAGATAGACGGGCGAGAGGGAATCGCAATGTGACACAAGGCTTGCCGCCCAGCCATGGGTGAAGAGCAGCAGGGCGGCCGACGCTCCGGCCAGCATCATGCCATAGCCGAAAAGACGCGGCCATTCGGCAGGGCGGGCGACATAGCGCAGCGCGATCACCGTTCCGGCCACCGCGGCGAAGGGCAAGCCTTCGCTCGATATATGGAGCGACATCGCCATGGCCGCCCCCGCGATCCAGCCGCCCTTGCGCGGGTCGGGCGCAATGACGCCCGCAAGCACGCCGGTCGCCATCGCGATCTGCCAGCCATGATGGTCGATGCGCAGCGGTGACATCTGAAACAGGATCGGAAAGGCCGTGACCAGCAAGGCGACGCAGAGCAGCGCCCGGTGCACGCCGAGGAAGGAGCGCATCGCGCCGAACAGGCCCAGACAGGTCAGCCCCAGCGTCAGCATGGGCACGGTGACGCAGGCTATGCTTTCCGCCATCGCCTGCCCCACGAGCGGACGAAAGATGAGTATCAGCCCCGCTATCGGCATGTCTACCAGCCGCGACCAGTGCATCGGCCCGCCGACGGGCGGGTTGACCCGGTGCTGGCTCACATCGAACCAGCTCTGGCCGGCCATAAAATCACGCACCTGAACGAGGCGCATCGCGTCATCGGGGTCATGAAAGGCGAGGGTGGCGAAGCTGCTCCAGTGCCAGATCAGCGAGACGACGACATATTCGAGCCATAGCAGGCCGACGATCCATAGAGCGTTGTTGCCGCGCTCGATCCATGTGGGAGCGAGGGGTTCTGCTTGCTGGAAATCGGTGGGCACCGGCGCGTGGTTCACGCGAATACCACCGTCCGGCGCAGCAGATAGGTGGCCTGAAAGCTGACGGCGATGGCCACGAGCTTGGCGACGCGCGGGTCAAGCCCGAAATGGCTGCCGATGCCGACGATGGCGCTGGTGATCGCAAGGCCGATGAAGGCCGAGAGGACGAACAATAGCTTTTGCCTCCGCCGCCGTGAGGCGAAGGGCACAGACTGGTTGGCAAAGACGAGCCGCGAGGACATCAGCCAGTGCACGGCGAGACCGGCCATATACCCGATCGCCGAGGCCGGAACGGGCGCCATACCGCCATTCAGCAGCAGCAGGAATATCGCGATGTCCGCGCCCAGCGCGACGGCGCTGGCCATGATGTATCGCGCATATCGCACACGCCACACGAGGCTGGCGGCGCGCGCGATCATGGTTCAGGCCACCTTGTGCTGATCGACGATCCGGCTCGGCACGTCGCGCGTGCTGGCTAGGGCGGCTTTTTCCCCTTCGCTCAGCGCGACGTTGCTGACCGCGCCTTCGTCGCCGGCTTCATGATATTCGGCGTCCTCATTGACGGCCCAGATGTCGTAGACACGCTCGCCCGCCTCGATGTTGCGGACGGTGAGCATCGCCGTCATCATCGCGTGATCCTGATTGTTGTAGCGGTGCATGCCGTTGCGCCCGACCATGTGCAGGGTCGGATATTTCGCTTCCAGCTCGGTGCGCATCGCGGCGACATTGTCGCTATAGCTGTCGTCATAGACCGGATAGGCCTTTTCCTGACGCACAACCGCGCCGCCGACCACTTCCTCCGGCTTGCAAAGGCCGAGGATCGCCATTTCCTTCTTCGCCAGCTCGATAAGCTTTTCATCGGGCGAGGCCCAGAGGTCGTCTCCCTCGAAACAGAAATATTCGAGGCCGACGCAGGCGATGTTCGGGTCCGGCACCATTTCGGGCGACCAGCTTCGGAAATTCTGCACCCGGCCGACCTTCACCTTGCTGTCGTGGATGTAGATCCAGTTGTCCGGGAACAGATCCTCGGAGCGGATCATCAGCGCAACGGTGAGGAAGTCGCGATAGTTGAGCTTTTCGGCCTCGACGATGGTTTCCGGCTTTGGCTCGATCTTCTGGGCGAGCTGGCGCATCGGCGCGGAGCTGATGACATGGGCGGCTTTGATGGCGATGGCGCCGTCCGGGCCGTTCGCGTTCATCGTCCAGCGGCCGGTGGCGGCGTCATGGGTCAGGCTGTCCAACTCATGCGCCATCAGCACATGATTGCCCTTGGCGCGGACATGATCGCGCGCGGCTTCCCACATCATGCCGGGGCCAAGGCGCGGATAGCGAAAGGTTTCGAGCAGCGTCTTGACCGCTTGACCGTCATTGGGCCTCTTGTTGAGGCCGAGGCTGCGCTTCAGGCCGTCGGTAACGGCGCCCCATAGCGACAGCCCCTTGATGCGCTGGGCAGCCCAGTCCGCCGACATTTCGTCGCAGGGCATGCCCCACACCTTCTCGGTGTAGGTCTTGAAGAAGATCGAGAAGAGCTTGAAGCCGAACTGGTTGACCACCCAGTCCTGAAAGGAGCGGACATCGCGCTTAGGAAACACCTTTGCCTTGGCGTAGCTCGCCATACACAGCGTCGAACGGAAGATGCCGAGGTTCCAGAGCGCCTCGAACGCGCGCAGCGGGTAGCTGTAGAATTTTCCTTCATAGTAAATGCGGCTCATGCGCGGCCGCTGGATGAAATCATCGGGAAGAATTTCATTCCACAGATCGACGACTTCTTTTGATTTCGAGAAAAAGCGATGACCGCCGATGTCGAAGCGGAAGCCTTCATATTCGACGGTGCGGCTGATGCCGCCCACATATCGTGCATCTTTCTCGATGACGGTGACGCGATAGCCGCTCTTGGAAAGCAGATAGGCGGCGGTGAGACCAGCCGGACCCGCGCCGATAATCGCAATATCCGTATCGTGATCGCGAAGTGACATGAAAATCAATCCCTCAGGTGGCCGCCCCAATATTGTCCCCGGATGCAGGAAATAGGCTAAATAAATATTAAAAAACCGCTGAAACAGATAGAAATCCGGGTGCCACAACAATCTTTGCAGTGCAACATCGTTTACCAATTGTGGGCTATACAGACGAGGCCGAACATCCCCTGACGAGCATCTCGTGTGCAAATTCCGGCGTTCAGCTGTTCAATATTTTCAATATTTGCCATGCTTGGCAGCCATGGGGTGCTGCGCTATGGAATGGCGATGATCATCGCGCAGAACAGTATAGCACTTATCGGGAATACGCCGCTCGTTCGCCTCAAGGGGCCATCGGAAGAGAGCGGCTGCGAGATTTACGGCAAATGTGAGTTCGCCAACCCCGGCGCTTCCGTGAAGGACCGAGCGGCGCTTTATATCGTGCGCGATGCCGAAGAGCGTGGGCTGTTGAAACCCGGCGGCACGATTGTCGAGGGGACTGCGGGCAACACCGGCATAGGCCTCGCGCTGGTCGCCAGTGCGCGCGGCTACAGGACCATCATCGTGATGCCGGAAACGCAGAGCAAGGAAAAGATGGATACCTTGCGCGCATTAGGGGCGGAGCTGGTGCTGGTGCCCGCTGCGCCCTATTCCAACCCCGGCCATTTCGTGCACACCTCGCGGCGCATTGCGGAGGAGACGGAGGGCGCGATCTGGGCCAACCAGTTCGATAACATCGCCAATCGCAAGGCCCATATCATGGGCACGGCGGAGGAAATCTGGGAGCAGATGGAAGGCCGCATAGATGGTTTTACCTGCGCGGCGGGAACGGGCGGTACGATCGCGGGCGTGGGGCTGGGCCTGAAGGCCAGGGACGAGAATGTGACCATCGCCCTTTCCGACCCGCATGGCGCGGCGCTTTATAATTATTATGCGCATGGCGAGCTAAAGGCCGAAGGCAATTCGGTCGCGGAAGGCATCGGGCAGGGCCGCATCACCGGCAATCTCGAAGGCGCACCGATCGACACCCAGTTTCGCATTTCCGATGAGGAAGGGTTGCTCTGGGTTCGGCGCTTGCTGGCGGAAGAGGGGCTGTGCCTTGGCCTGTCGAGCGGGATCAATGTCGCGGGCGCGGTGGCGCTCGGCAGACAGCTTGGACCCGGCAAACGCATCGCCACCATCTTGTGCGACACCGGCTTCCGCTATCTCTCGACGCTGTATAATGGCGACTGGCTGAAAGCGAAGGGATTGCCGGTTTTCCCTTGGCTTGAGCGTGGGCAGGGCGCATGATCGGCGCGGGTCGGTTTGCGGTAAGGGCGGAAAGGCTCGATAGGATGACGATGGCAGACCAGTCGCACCGCAAGGAAGGCATGCAGCGCATACAGGTCGGTCTTGCGGGCCTCGCCGGGGTCGTGCTGCTGATCGGGCTTGCCAGTATCGTCGTCGACAATATTCGTCGCGATGATATCGTGACGGATGCCGCGATGAATGTATCGGCCAATGTCGCGGCTGCGGTGCCCGTGGAGGACAGTCCCGGCGAGCCGCTGGCAGAGCTGGGCGTCACTCCCGCCTCCGATGCCGCCTCGCAGCCGCCGGTGGTGGCCGATCTGCAACCCGACCCCAATCTCAAGCAGCCGATGGACCGTGCGCCCGCCACGCAGGGTGCTCGGTCAGCCCCTCAGCCTACCGGGCAATAGGCACGGCGGGCTGGCGCCTCGCGTGAAGTCTGCATCCTCATCCCTGTCGGCAACAGTATGTGCTGTGGCGCTGTTTCTGGCGATCATGGCGGCGCTGCTGGCGGGGCTACAGCCGCTGGCGATGCCGCTGGGGTGGGCGGCGGGTGGGGTGTTCGAAACCGGGCAGGCCGCGCCGGGGCGCTGGTGGCTTGGCGCGCTTGGAGCCATGGGCGCATGTGCGCTGCTGGGCTGGCGCCTGCCGCTGCGCCTGAGGCTGTGGTGGCTGGCGATGCTGATGGTGGGGCTGGCGACGGCTGTAATTGCCTTTGTGCATATTGCTTCTGTGGGTCAGGCGCGCGGAGGCGTCGGGGCGAATGCCGTAGCGCGTGCGCTACGCGTTGGCGTTGTCACCGCATTGCCGCTGTTCTGGACGGAAAAGGCGGGCGAAGATCTGGGGGGAACGGAGAGCGGCGGTATGCCGCTGCCGCGCGCTTCGCGGCACAGGCTGATTGCCGTCGATTATGTGGATGCGCGGACGTTGGCGAATGTCGATGCGATGGTTCTGGCGCAGCCGCGTCTGATGCAGCCGGAAGAACTGGTGGCGCTCGATGCATGGGTGCGGGCGGGCGGCAGGGCAGTGATCTATGCCGATCCATTGCTTTTGTGGCCGACGGACTTGTCTCTGGGCGATCCGCGCAGACCGCCGCTCACCAGCCTGCTTGATCCTTTGCTCGCGCATTGGGGACTGACGCTCGAAGCGGCGGATGTCGAGGGCGGCGCGGGGGTCGAGCGCAGGATGCTGCCAAGCGGCCATGTGCTGTTGCTCGCGGGGGCATCGCGCTTCACGCTGACCATAGGAGATTCGGGCGCAAGCTGTCGGCTCGAAGAGGGCGGGCTGTTCGCCCGGTGCCGGGTCGGCAACGGGCGGGTGCGGCTGGTGGCGGATGCGGACATGCTGGATGACCGGCTTTGGCTCGCCGATGGGCGCTGGCCGGAGCGGCGCGAAGCGCATGCGTCGGATATCGTGGCGCTGGTCGATGGATGGGCGAACGACCCGCTGGCGATGCCGCTCGAGGCTGCTCCGCGCCGGATCACGGATGATGCCGCGATCGTGCGGGCGATGCGTGCCGCGATTCTGCTCGCGATTCTCTGGGCGGGGCTGGGATGGGCAGGGCATCGACGAGTCGCGAGAGGATGTGTTTCGGCAAACGGCGGCGATGAAGGAGAACGGGAAGGGAACAAAATGAAACCTCCTCCTTCCTGACCCGGCGAATCCCGGAAAATTCGCTCGATTCCCAGATTTTCCCAAAATTTCCCCTTCCATCCCAACTCAACCCTTGATAGGCATCAGTCTTCGAGGGGCTGTTTAAGCTGTGTGATTCCCGGCACGGATCGGCGTTCCCCAGTGCGCTTTTCCGTTCGGATTCGTGCGGACTGAAGCGGCGCAGGCATTGGGGCGAGGCGAGCGGTGTCCGAGGGCATCATCTATTCAGGATATGGCATCTGCGTAGCGGACGGTAAGGGCCGCTTTGCCCTGCCGCTCGACATGCGCAAGGCCGTGAAGGCCAGCAGCGCCGACACCAAGCTGTGTCTCACCCTGCATGCCGAGCTTCCCTGCGCCATCGGCTTCGGCCTTTCCCACAAGCAGTGGCTGGAAGATCAGGTCGTCGAGATGGAGCGCGCGGCGCGCGAGCGCGGCGAGGGTTTCGACGGCGAGGCCGAACGCGAGGCGCGCTTCGCCGACCTGGAGGATCTGAACTTCGATGATGGCGGGCGCTTCTTCATGCCCGCCGACATCCGCGACATGATGGGCATCGGCGATACGGTCGTGTTCGTCGGCATAGGCCGGCATATCCAGATGTGGGATCCCAGGGCGCTGCTCGCCAGCGAGGGCCGCAGCGCCCGTGTGCGCCATGCGGTCGAGAAATTCATGGCCGAGCGCGAACAGGGGGCGGGCAAATGAGCGCCGCTGCCGCTTCTTCGCACCTCGCCGCCGCGCCGCATGTGCCGGTGCTGCTTGATGAGGTGATCGCCTCGCTGGCCATCGCGCCGGGAGAAACCTATGTCGATGGCACCTATGGTGCCGGCGGCTATAGCCATGCGATGGCGCATGCGGGCGCGCATGTGATCGCCATCGATCGCGACCCGGATGCGATTGCGGAAGGGCGCGAACGCATCGCGCGCGACGGCGACGACGTCGCCCTGCTCGAAGGTCCGTTCTCCGCGATGGAATCGCTGCTGGCGCAGGCGGGCGTTGGCGCGGTGTCGGGCGTAGCGCTCGACATCGGCGTCTCCTCGATGCAGCTCGACCGGGCGGAGCGCGGCTTCTCCTTTCAGGCGGATGGCCCGCTCGACATGCGCATGAGCCAGGCGGGCATGACCGCCGACGATGTCGTCAACAGCGCCGCAGAAGAGGACATCGCCGATGTGCTCTATCGCTATGGCGAGGAGCCGCGCTCGCGCCGGGTCGCAAGGGCGATTGTCGCCGCGCGCCCGCTCAGCCGCACCGGCGAACTGGCGCAGGTCGTGCGCCGCGCACTGGGCCACAAGCCACATGACAAGAAAGACCCCGCCACGCGCGCCTTTCAGGCGATCCGCATCCATCTGAACGGCGAGCTGGATGAGCTGGAGCGGGGGCTGGAGGCGGCCGAAGCGGTGCTGGCGCCGGGGGGCAGGCTCGCGGTGGTGACGTTCCACAGCCTTGAGGACCGGATCGTCAAGAATTTCCTGCGGCGCAAGAGCGGCGGCGAGGCTGGCGGTTCGCGCCATCGCCCGCAAGCCGCCGGGCCTGCGCAGCGCCCCACCTTCGCCAAGCCCGCCCGTGCCGTGCGGCCTTCCGAGGCGGAGCTGGCGCGCAATCCGCGCTCGCGCTCGGCCACACTGCGCAGCGCCGTGCGCCTTGGCGACATGAAGGAGAATGAAGGATGATCGCGGTCAAGCGTCTGCAAAGCCTCTTCTGGGTGCTGCTGGTCGCGCTTGGTGCGCTTGGCGCCTATCTTGTCTCGCTGAGTGTTGCGACCGAACGCAACGAACTGATGCGCGTGCGCGCACAGATCGCTTCGGCCCGCGCGGACATCCGCTATCTCGAAACCGAATTCGCCGCGCGCGCCAGCATGCGTCAGCTTGAGCAATGGAACGCCGAGGATTTCCGCTATTCCGCGCTGAGTGCCGAGCATTATCTCGACAGCGAGCGCGACCTTGCGCATCTCGATGGCGTGGAGCCTAATGGGCCGACCTATGTCGCGCAGCCGGTGATGGTGGCGATGGTTGAGAGCGGCGACGCGGTGAAGGTCGCGGCCAATGAAACGGTCGCCCGCCCTGCGGCGTTGCAGATCCGCGCCGATGCGGCCGCGCTCCGTCCGAGCGCGCCGGCTATGGATGGCGGCATGGTGCGCACGGCTTCGGCGCTCAAGAGCACCTTGGCCGACGGGCGCGTAATGCTCGCCTCGACTGCTGGCGCAAAAGCCAAGCCGGAGCGTGTGTCGCTGGCTCAGGCCGAAACGAAGGCGAAGCCGACAGCGCCCGATCGTCGCGCCGAGCGTCTGTCCCTGCTCGACTCGCGCCTTCTCGATGATCGCACTCTGGGCGAGATTGGCAAGCGCGCCGCCGCGGAGATCACCGGGGCGCGCCGATAAATGGCGACGATCGTCGTCAGGCATGACCGGCTTCCCGTTCATCGCGAACGGCTGAACATCACCGCCATCGCGCATCAGCGGCTTATGCTGATACTATTGCTGTTCATGGGCATTTCGATGGCGCTGATGATGCGACTGGCGTGGATGGGCGCATTTTCGGGCTCGCGCGAGCGCACCGATTATGCCGCCGCCGGTTTGCCGCAGCGGGCGGACATCGTTGACCGAAACGGCGTTCCACTGGCGCGGACGATGGATGGCTATTCGATTGCCGTGCGTCCTGACCGGGTTTTGGGCGACGCGGACGAGCTGGCGCGCAAGCTGCACGAGATATTTCCCGATACGCCGGGGCGTGAATTTCACGCGAAGCTGACCGGCAAGGGCTGGGCCTATCTGCGCCAGCGCGCGCTGCCCGAGCAGGTGGCGGCGGTCAACGCGCTGGGCGAAGTCGGCATCGAATTTCCCCGTGAGAAGGAGCGGCTCTACCCGCAGCGGACCCTCGCCGCGCAGGTTCTGGGTTTCGCGCCGGTGAAGAATGGCGGCGAATGGCGCGGCGGCATGGGGGTGGAGGCGGCGTTCAACGATCGGCTGACAGACCGGGCGCAGCGCGGCACGCCGCTCACGCTCTCCATCGACAGCCGGGTGCAGGGCGCGCTCGAAAGCGAGCTTTATGCGGGCATGGTCGATCAGAACGCGGATGGCGCGACCGGGGTGGTGCTGGATGCCACTACGGGCGAAGTGATCGCCATGGCGTCCTTCCCGGTGTTCGACCCTAACAAGTTGGGCGCCAATATCGACGCGCGTCGCAACAATGTGGTGCAATCGCGCTATGAGCTGGGGTCGACCTTCAAGCCGCTGGCGTTCGCGGCGGCGATGGATGCGGGCGTGGTTACGTCGATGTCGCGCCGCTATGACGCGACCGCGCCGCTTCAGGTGGGCGGATACAGGATTAAGGACGATCATGCGCTGGGGCGCTGGCTCAATGTGCCCGAAGCGCTGATACATAGCTCGAACATCGTCACCGCGCGGATAGCTGATGAGATGGGAGCGGCTCCGCTCCAGAAGCTCTACCGTTCGCTGGAGTTCGACCAAAGGCCCAGCATCGAACTGAAGGAACGCGCGCGGACATTATGGCCTTCGAGCTGGGGTCGCATCACTACCATGACCACGGCCTATGGTCATGGTGTTGCCGTCACGCCGCTGCATCTCGCCAGCGCTTATGCCGCGCTGGTCAATGGCGGGATCTGGCGCCCCGCTACGCTGGTGAAGCTGCGCGAGCAGGATGTGCCCCAGGGGCGCCGCGTCTTTTCGGCGGCGACCAGCGCGCGCATGCGCCAGTTGTTGCGCATGATCGTGATGGACGGCACCGGCCGCAATGCCGATGCGCCGGGCTATCGCGTCGGCG
>CAYOZY010000027.1:11882-19756 GCA_964408525.1 uncultured Sphingobium sp.
GCAAGACCGGCACGGCGGAAAAGCCGACGGCGGGCGGCTATGCGCGCAACGCGAACGTTACTGCCTTCGCTGCCGCTTTCCCGATGGACAATCCGCGCTACGTGATCCTGACGATGATGGATACGCCCAAGGGCAGCGCGCGCTATCCCGGTGTGCGCACCGCCGCCTATACCGCCGCGCCCGTCGTGAAAAAGGTCGTGCTGCGCGCAGCGCCGATGCTCGGCATCATGCCCGACATGCGCCGCGATGTTGACTTGTCCGAGCTAATGCCGCTCCTCGCTCAGGACAAGGAGGACGAGTGATGAGGCTGGATTCGCTGGCGGGAGATGTGGCGAGCGGCTTGACCGCCGCCAATGTGACGGGCTTCGCGATCGATCATCGCAAGGTCGCGCCGGGCACGATATTCGGCGCGTTTCAGGGCGCGCGCGTGAATGGCGAGGATTATAGTGCGCAGGCGGTTGCCGCGGGGGCGGTCGCGGTGGTGGCGCGCCCGGAAGCACGGGTCGAGGGCGTGCCCCACATCGCCGATGCCAATCCGCGCCGCCTGTTTGCCCGCCTCGCCGCGCGATTCTATGCGCCCTTCCCGGAGACGTGCGTCGCTGTAACGGGCACCAACGGCAAGACGTCCACGGTGGAGCTGACCCGTCAGATATGGCGGATGCTGGGGCAGAAATCCGCTTCCATCGGCACATTGGGGGTGACGACTTCGGTCGATCAGGTGTCCACCGGCCTCACGACGCCGGACATCGTGACGTTCCTCTCCAACATGGCGGGGCTGCGCAAGGAAGGCATCACCCACGCCGCGTTCGAGGCGTCGAGCCACGGCCTCGCGCAGTATCGCACCGAGGGGCTGCCGGTTCAGGCGGGCGCGTTCACCAACCTGTCGCGCGACCATCTCGATTATCATGGCGACATGGAAAGCTATTTCGAGGCGAAGATGCGCCTGTTCGACGAGGTGGTAGGCGAAGGTGGCGCGGCGGTCATCTGGGCTGACGATGCAAAATCGGGCGAGGTCATATCGCGGGCGATGGCGCGCGGGCTTCGGGTGCTGACGGTAGGCGAGGCGGGAGAAACGCTGAAGCTCGTAAGGCGCGAACCGACACAACTGGGGCAAAAGTTGACTATCTCCGCCGAGGGTTTGGAGCACAAGGTCGATCTGCCGCTGATCGGCGCTTATCAGGCGGCGAATGTGCTGGTGGCGGCCGGGCTGGTCATGGCGACGGGCACGCCGCTCGCTCAGATTCTGCCGCCTCTTTCGCGGCTTCAGCCGGTGCGCGGGCGGCTGGAGCGCGCGGTTGTGACCAAGGCGGGCGCGCCTGTCTATGTCGATTATGCGCATACGCCCGACGGTCTGCGCGCCGCAATCGAGGCATTGCGCCCGCACACCAGGGGGCGCCTTATCGCGCTTTTCGGCGCGGGCGGAGATCGCGATGCGGGCAAGCGCCCGCTTATGGGCAAGGTCGCGGCGGAACTCGCCGACCATGTGATCGTGACCGACGACAATCCACGCTCCGAGGATCCGATCGTCATCCGCTCCGCCATCATGGCGGGCGCGCCGGAGGCGGAAGAAATAGGCGGTCGCCGCGCGGCGATTGCCGCCGCCATCGCGCAGGCGGGCAAGGACGACATCGTGCTGCTCGCGGGCAAGGGCCATGAGCAGGGGCAGATCATCGGTGAGAGGGTGTTGCCCTTTGACGATGTGACCGTGGCGCGGGAATGTGCGCAATGACGGCGCCGTCCGCGCCGCTATGGACATCCGCCGAAATCGCCGAAGCCACCGGCGGAACTGCATCGGCGGATTTTTCTGTATCGGGCGTGGCATTCGACAGCCGCGAGGTCGGGCCGGGCGATCTGTTCATCGCGCTTAAGGGCGAGAGCGCCGACGGCCATGATTTTCTGGAAAAGGCGTTTGTGGCGGGCGCGGCGGGCGCGCTTGTTTCGCGCCCCATTGGGCAGCCGCATGTGCTGGTGAACGACACCGGCGATGCGCTCGATGCGCTGGGCATGGCGGCGCGAGCGCGCATGACCGGCAAGGTGATCGGCGTCACCGGATCGGTCGGCAAGACCAGCACCAAGGAGGCGTTGTTCGAGGCGCTTGATCGCTTTCGCCCCGGCCGGGCGCACTGCTCGGTCAAGAGCTACAACAATCATGTAGGCGTTCCGCTCAGCCTCGCGCGCATGCCGCGCGACACGCTGTTCGGCGTGTTCGAAATGGGCATGAATCACGCGGGTGAGCTTTCCGCGCTCACCGCTCTGGTGCGACCGCATGTCGCCATCGTCACCGCCATCGCGCCCGCGCATATCGAATATTTCGGCAGCGAGGAGGCGATAGCCCGCGCCAAGGCGGAGATATTTGAGGGGCTGGAACCCGATGGCGTGGCCGTCATCCCCTATGACAGTCCGCATTACGCGCTGCTCAGGACGGAAGCGGAAAAACATGCCGCCCGCATATTGAGCTTCGGCATGGGCGAAGGCGCGGATGTACGCGCCAACGAGGCGGTGCCCGCCTCTTCGGGCGGAACGCTCGTGGCGGGGAAGCTGCCGGAGGCGGAACTTTGCTACACCGTCGCGACGCCGGGGGATCATAATGTTTCCAATTCGCTCGCCCTATTGGCGGCGGTGGAGAGCGTCGGCGCGGACATCGCCGCGGCAGGGCTGGCGCTGGCCGAGATGCCGGGGCTGCCGGGGCGTGGAAAACGTTCGAAGGTGGCGGTGGGATCGGGCGAGGCGCTGCTGATCGACGAGAGCTATAATGCCAACCCGCTTTCCGTGTCCGCGACGCTGCGGCAACTGGGGCGGGAAAAGGCGCGGAGGCGCGTCGCCGTGCTCGGCGCAATGAAGGAACTGGGCGAGAGCAGCGATACCCTGCACGAAAGCCTCGCCGTGCCGCTGGAGCAGGCGCATGTCGACCTCGCCATATTGGTGGGCGAGGAAATGGCGCCGCTCGCGCGGAGGCTTGAAGGACGCCTCGCTTTGGCGCATGTGGCCGATGCGAACGAGGCGACGCGTGTGCTGAAGGACCGGCTTCAGGCGGAGGACGCGGTGCTTGTAAAGGGATCGAACAGTGTCGGGCTGTCGCGGCTGGTCGCCGCGCTGTCGGACGGAGGATGACGGATGCTCTACTGGCTTGCCCAGCAACTTGATTTTCCGGGGGTGTTGAACCTCATCCGTTACCTTAGCTTTCGTGCGGGTGCGGCCATCGCGACGGCGATGCTCATCGGCCTGCTGATCGGTCCACGCTTCATCGGCTGGCTGCGCGTGCGGCAGGGCAAGGGCCAGCCGATCCGGGACGATGGACCGCAGAGCCATTTCGCCAAGCGGGGCACGCCTACCATGGGCGGCCTGATGATCCTCACCGCGCTCATCGTGTCGGTTCTGCTCTGGATGAACCTGTCGTCCATCTATGTCTGGGCCTGCCTAGTCGTGACGCTGGGTTTCGGGGCCATTGGCTTCATGGACGATTATGACAAGGTGACGAAGGCCAGCCACAAGGGACTTTCGGGCAAGCTGCGCCTGCTGGCTGAGTTTATCATCGCCGGGATCGCGGCGATGCTGATCGTGATGCATAATGGAACAGCGCTCTATGTCCCATTCTGGAACGGTCCGGCCATCGATCTCGGTCCGCTCTATTATTTGTTCGCCGCCTTCGTCATCGTATCCTTCGGCAATGCGGTCAATCTTACAGACGGCCTCGACGGCCTTGCGACGATGCCGGTCGTCATCGCGTGTATCGCCTTCACCGCTATCGTCTATCTCGCGGGGCGCGCGGATTTCGCGGCCTATCTCGGCATCCCGCATGTTCCGGGCGCGGGCGATCTTGTCATCCTCACCGGCGCGATCATCGGCGCGGGTCTGGCGTTTCTCTGGTATAATGCGCCGCCCGCCGCCGTGTTCATGGGCGACACGGGCAGCCTCGCGCTGGGCGGGACCATCGGCGTGATCGCGGTCGCCAGCCATCACGAGATCGTCCTCGCGATCATCGGCGGGCTGTTCGTCATCGAGGCGCTGTCGGTCGTCAGTCAGGTGTTCTTCTACAAGCGCACCGGCAAGCGCGTGTTCAAGATGGCGCCGATCCACCATCATTTCGAGCAACTGGGCTGGCCGGAGACCACGGTGGTCGTGCGGTTCTGGATCGTCTCCTTCGCGCTGGCGCTTGCGGGCCTTGCCACGCTGAAGCTGAGGTAAGGGTCATGGGGATCGTTTCGTCCGTCTTTGCCGGGAAGCGCTATGCGGTGCTGGGGCTGGCGCGATCTGGCCTCGCCACGGTGGAGTGCCTCGCGGCGAGCGGGGCCAGTGTGACGGCTTGGGATACGCGCGAGGAAGCGCGGGCAGAGGTGGCGGACAAGGCGGAGATAGCCGATCCGTTGGCCATTGATCTGGCCGGGTGTGATGGCGTGGTGGTGTCGCCGGGGGTCCCGCTCAATCGTCACCCCATTGCCGACCACGCCAGGGCGGCGGGCGTGCCGATCATTGGCGACATAGAGCTGTTCGCGCTCGCGCGGCCGACGCTGCCGCCGCACAAGGTCGTCGGCATTACCGGCACCAACGGCAAGTCGACCACCACGGCGCTGATCCACCATATCATCGAGACAGCGGGCATTCCCACCCGCATGGGCGGCAATATCGGGCTTCCCATTCTTGGGCAGGAGCCGCTACCGGAAGGCGGGATCTATGTTCTCGAACTGTCGAGCTATCAGATCGACCTGACCTTCAGCCTCGATTGCGATGTAGCGGTGCTGCTCAACATCACGCCGGACCATCTCGACCGCTACGAAAACTTTGATGCTTATGCCGCGTCCAAGAGGCGACTGTTTACGATGCAATCGAAAGGACATGCTGCCGTCGTTTCGGCCTCTACGCAGGCCGCTCTCTTGCAAGCCAGCGATCTCAACCAGTTCGTCGCGTGCATAGACTCGAAAGCGCACCCGGAAGATCAGAGCCGCTGGCCTGCACTGCAGGGACCGCATAATCTGGAAAATGCCCTGTGCGCGCGTATCGCGTGTGAACAGCTCGGTATCGATTCGGCGATCATCGAGCGCGGCCTTGAAACCTATGCCAGCCTGCCACACCGGATGCAGCGTGTGGCGCAGCGCAATGGCGTGCTGTGGGTGAACGACAGCAAGGCGACCAATGCCGCCTCCACCGCGCCCGCGCTTGCGGCCTATCCGCCCCTCAACGGTAAACCCCGCATCCACTGGATTGTCGGCGGTCTCGCCAAGGCCGATCATCTCGACGAGTGCGTGCCCTATTATTCCAACATCAAGGCGGCCTACACGATCGGCGAAGCAGGGCACAAATATGCCGACCTTCTGCGCCCACACATGGCGGTAGATGACAGCGAGATGCTGTCTGCCGCCGTGCGCCGCGCCGCGCGGGTGGCGGAACCGGGCGATGTTGTGCTGCTCTCGCCCGCCTGCGCCAGCTTTGACCAGTTTCGCGATTTCGAAGCGCGGGGCGAAGCCTTCGCCGCCGCCGTCGCCGCGCTCGATGAGAGCATGGCCGATGATTGAGCGCGGCAACGATCCGCGCGGCTTTTTCCGGCCCGGCCAGATGGTGCGGGACTTTCGCGCCAGAACCGTGCCGCGCGAACGCACGGCGATCGCGACATGGTTCTGGGAAATCGACCGGCTGCTGCTCGCGCTGATCTTCATATTGATCGCCATCGGGTTGGTGGCGGTGGCGGCAGCATCACCGGTCGCGGCTATCGATCGTTCGACCAGCACAGTCAGCGTCGATCCGCTCATTTATTTTTATCGCCAGCTTCTCTGGGTCGGCCTTGGCGTGCCGCTGATGCTGGGCGTGTCGATGATGCAGCGGGATCAGGCGCGGCGCATCGCGATCATGGCGGCGCTGTTCTTTGCTTTCACGCTGCTGCTCGTGCCGGCGCTTGGCAGCAGCATCAATGGCGCCAAGCGCTGGATTGACTTCCCCGGCATGCGTTTTCAGCCTTCGGAGTTTCTCAAGCCAGTCTATGTCGTGACCATGGCATGGCTGCTTTCCCTGCGCGAACGCGACGCCAGCCTGCCCGTGATCCCGCTCACCGGGGCAATTACCGGCATCATCGGGCTGTTGCTGATGCGCCAACCGGACTTCGGTCAGACGGTGATCTTCTGCGCCTGCTGGGGCGCGTTGCTGCTGCTGTCGGGCGTGTCATGGCGGATAATCGGCTTTCTGGGGGTGGGGGCGCTTGGCGCGCTGGTCGCGGTGTATCTGTTCTATGAAAATGGCCGCCAGCGGATCAACGACTTCCTCGGTTTTGGCGTGCAGCTCGATACCGGCCCGGACCAGACCGACCTGGCCCACCGCACCATCACCAATGGCGGCTTCATCGGCGTCGGGCCGGGCGGCGGGCAGGAGAAATTCCGCCTGCCCGAAGCGCATACGGACTATATCTTCTCGGTCATCGGCGAGGAGTTTGGCCTCATCGTCTGTATCGTCATCGCCCTGCTCTATCTCGCCATTGTCATGCGCGTGCTGATGCGCCTTCTCGATGAGGACAATCTGTTCGTGCTGCTGGCGGCGGGGGGGCTGACTATCCAGTTCGGCATGCAGGCGATCATCAACATGGGGGTCAATGCGCAGATTTTTCCATCGAAAGGCATGACACTCCCCTTTATCAGCTATGGCGGCTCCTCTATGCTGGCGCTTTGCATCGGGGTCGGGCTGCTTCTCGCGTTCACGAGGCGCAATCCCTATTTGGACAGCAAGCCCCATAAAGTGAAATGGACTGGCAGATGAGCGTTACCCGTCACTTCGTTCTCGCCGCAGGCGGAACCGGGGGGCATATGGTTCCCGCCCATGCGGTGGCGGAGGAACTGATCGCGCGCGGGCATCATGTCGCTCTGGTTACGGATGAGCGCGGCGCCAAGATTCCCGGCCTGTTCAGGGATGTCGCGGTCCATGTGCTGCCCGCCGGGCGGATGCAGGGCGGCCCGGTCGGCTGGCTCAGGGGGCTTCGCGGGATCATGGCGGGGCGCGACATGGCCCGGCGCATGTATTCGACCTTTCAGCCGAGCGTGGTCGTCGGCTTCGGCGGCTACCCGGCTCTGCCCGCGTTGCTGGGCGCGCTCAAGGACGAGATACCCACCGTCATCCACGAACAGAATGCGGTGCTGGGGCGCGTCAACCGCCTGCTGGCGCGCAAGGTGAACGCGATTGCCACAGCCTATCCGGTGGTGGAGCGGCTGGCCTATAAATATGAGGAAAAAGTCCATCTGGTCGGCAATCCGGTGCGCGAGGAAGTGCTTGCCCTGCGCGAAGAAGAGTTTCCGGCGCTTACAGAAGAAAGCGTGTTCCGCCTGCTGGTGACAGGTGGCAGCCAGGGTGCGAGCATCCTTTCTGACGTGGTGCCGGAGGGGTTGTCGATGTTGCCGATATCGCTGCGCCGCCGACTTCAGGTGACGCAGCAATGCCGCGCCGAGGATATAGAGCGGGTACGCGCTACCTATGCCGAGCTGGAGATCCCTGCCGACCTTGCGACCTATATCACCGACATGCCGGAAAAGCTCTCATGGGCGCATCTGGTGATCGCGCGGGCGGGGGCATCGACGCTGGCGGAACTGACGGTGGCGGGGCGGCCCGCGATCCTCATTCCGCTTCCCTCCGCGATGGACGATCACCAGACAGCGAACGTGCGCGAAATGGTGGAGGCGGGCGGGGCGCGCTCCATCCCGCAAGCCTATTTCACGCCGGTCGAACTCGCCAAGCAGATGCAGAAAATGGCGATGGAACCCGGTGCCCTTCAAAATGCCGCCAAGCGCGCATGGAATTGTGGACGCCCCTTTGCCGCGCGGGATATGGCTGACCTTCTCGAATCGATTGGAACCGTGCCGCTGATGAACGACACCGTGGCAGTAAAGCCTCTCTCCAAGCCC
>CAYOZY010000028.1:0-19335 GCA_964408525.1 uncultured Sphingobium sp.
GAATGGTGGCCGTTACCCCCTCACCTCCCGCAGCATCCGCGCGGTCGCAGTGGAAGCCGGTGCAAGCTTGCGGCCGTAACGCAGCGCGGTAGACGTCGGCGTCTACCGCTGTGCTTGAGCGGTCGGGCCCGCATCTTCACCACTCGCGAACAGATCTTTCGTGAGCCCGACCCTAAGCGAAAGGGTGCTGAGCGCGGCATCGAGTTCCTTGCCGAAGAGATGGACCAGATGATTCTCCACCGCACGCATGGCCGTGCACTTGGTGATCAGTCGCACCGCCGCCGGCGTCAGCGGCTCCTCGCCGATGACATAAGTCGTCGAGCCGAGGACGGATTTCGATTCCGTGGACACTTTCGCCCCGGCAGGTACCCGCCACTGAAATTCCGGGGGAGGCGGCAGCGCTGCGGTTGGCGCAGCGGCGCGCGCTTTGGTGCGGACCAGACCGATACGCCGAAACAGCGGCCCGTCAAGAATTCCGCTTGCTTCACGCCAGGCCGCAAGCCGACGCATGATGTCGGGCGAAAGCCAGGCATAGGCCCCCTGCCCTTCCTGATCGGTCTTCGAACGCCGTCCGGTGAGCACGGCCGAACCATCGCTTTCGATTCGCATGCGACCCGCTCCAGCTCGCAAACCCGCAGTCTCGTGTAATAGGCAAGGCTGAGCAGCGCCGCATCACGCAGGCCCGGCACCGTTTCCGGACAGGCCTGCAGTAGCGTGCCCAAGGTGAACCCTTTGGCGGGGCCGACGCCGATGCCCGCGCCAAACCGCAACGGTCCCGCCTAGCGCTGGGCCTCATCGACCCGGCACCGGAAACCGCGCATCGCATCGCGCACGATCGGTCCCCGCGTTGGGCTCGGCTCGCAAGCAGGCCGTGCACCACGGCAAGACTGGCGAGATCATTGGCGAGCGCGTTGACGCTCGTCGGAGCGCGCGCCTCGAGACTGCTGCGGAAGGCGTGGCGACCGATCGTCGCTCCCTGACCCACGAGTGCCGCGAGCAAGTCGGTTAGCTGGCGACGGTAGCCCGTCCGCGATGCCTTCGCGGCAGTGGAGCCTCACCGGCGCCGCGGACGACCACAATCTCGCCCACCCGTGCCGAAGCGTTTGCAGCGGAGGAGACCGAGGGTAAGATTGCAGCCATGCGGATATGCTAGGCGCGCTAGTTGGCAATGTCACTATCGATAATATTCCATTAGCGATAGTGTGTTCATCACTCACCATAAGTAGTTGTATAGCTATTTGCATTTAGCTATCCATAGCCTGTGAAACCCTGATTTTCCACCATTTTTCCAGCAAGTGTCGCCATGGTGTCCTTGGAATACCTCCTTTCAAATGCCGCACAGAGAGACCTCGAAGCCGAGGCCCTGCTCGCACTCGGTCGGCTCGATGGCACACTGGGAACGGTCGGGCCTACAACGCTGCGGCTGTTCACCATCCGGCTGCTGCGCGACCTGCTTGTCGCCGCGCTACGTCAGGAGGGGCACATGTTCACCGACCAACGCTTCCACGCGTGGTTCGCAGGCCTCGCAACCCTATCGGACCATCCGCCGCGATCAGGCCGCCCGCAACGGGTGCTTTGCGAAGCAATCCTGACCGAACTCAAGCACAGCAGCTGGGACGTGCTCGCCGCGCTCGCCTCCCGCTTCCAGACGGCGCTGCTGGCGCCCAATGATTATGTGGCCAGTGATCATGTTGGCAGCAACCATCATTGCAGCGGCCTTGCCGCCGAAACCGCCCACCAGGATACCCACGCAGTTGTCACCGCAGCGCGCGGCCTGCTGGGCGGGCTTCCCCCCTCCCCGCATCCGCTGACCGCACTCGCGCACCTCCATCGCGCAGCCGGCGCACATGTCCAGTTCGCCCCGCCCGAACGCGCGCCCGAACCAATCGCCATGGGATCGATCCGGCTGACGGTCGAACGTGCCGCCGCGCCGAGCCCGCGCTGGGCGCTCGAGATGCTCTGGGGCGAACACTGGTATGCCGCCAAGCTCTTGCCGCACGCCCTCCCCTTCCCCGGCCTCATCCGCCTCGACGCCCTGCGCGCGGGCAAGCCAGCAGACCCTGGTAATCCCGATGATACGTCGACTATCCTGGCGACAGCGCTGCGTGACGTCGCCCAAGGCTTGTGCGGGAATCTCAACGAAGCAGATCGGCTCGCCCGGCGCCTCAAGGACACTCCGCCCGGCAAGCGCCGCACCTCGCGCGCACCGGCCCTGCTTGAACTGCTCAGCGGGTTTGGGCCACTGCGCTCAGCCCAGCTCGAAACGCTGCTCGGCGTTACCCGGATCGGACTCCGTACAATGCTCGGCCCGCTCGATGCGGTCGGCATGATCAATCGCACCACACTTGCCGGCGTGCACCTTTACGCCGTCAACCTCGACGCGCGTGTGGCAGACGACGCCAGCGATCTTACGGCCAACGCGTCCTTCTCGTCTGCCGCGCTCGGCGAATTCGATGCAGCGATGGCAGACATTGATGCGCTGTTGGCCCGCAGGGGCGTCAACCTTGACGAGGCTGACATGGAAGGCGAGTCTTGAGCCTGCCGGAGCGATTTGGGCGACGATTGCTGCTCGAATGGCAGATTTCGGGCGAGAGCTACTCTAATGATCTGTTTTATAATGATAAATCGAAGGCTTCCGGAAACACCGCCTACAGCGCGAAAACGAAGCGTCCGATAGGTCAGGGTGCAGAGAGGTGCTGGACGCGCCCTACGGGGTTCTGAGGGCAAATTTCGGCAAAATCGCCACTTTGATCCTGCGAAGCGCTGCTACGGGCCGTCATGGTCCGGCGCTTCACCAGAACATAGGCCTCGATAAGGTCCGGCAGGTTGGCCTGCCAGCGATTGATCCGCCGCGTGACAAGTCCCTCCGGAACCGTCGGCCCGGAGGACACATCGGGACGCCGGACTTTCGGATTGAGCAAGTTCGCGCTCGAGCGGAGCAGCGCTGATGCCGATAGTTCGACAAGCTCTTCAAAGCGATTCGCTGGCTTAGGGTGATCGCTATGCGCCGCAGCCAGCAGCGCGATCCGCGAGCCCGCCAGATGAAACCGGTTGGCGGTGAAGCGCGACCGGTAGCCGATTTCGCCGCGGCGCAGGCCAGCCCCCGTTTTGCCGAGCATCGCGTCGATAACGCTGCGGTTGAAAGCGACCATGACCGGTGTCGGCGGATACCGTCGGCGAAGCGCATGCATCGCGGCCACCTGCCCGTCGAGGATCCGCGCGGCAGCGCGCGGCGTCCGGCCGTGAACGAGCCTCTGCACCGGCGCGAGGGGCAGGCGATGACGCTGGCACATCCAACTCGCGCGCAGCATCCAGTCCCGGGTTAGGATCAGGGGTTCACCGGCTTGTTGCGCTTCCCGCCAGCACAGCGGGCAGCCGAAAACCCGCAAGGCCGGCGGCAGCAAGGCCAGTTCCGGCACCGCTACGAAGGTCGCCTCGATTGTCGGGGTCCGTGCCTGGACAGCCCAGGCCAGGGTCTCGATCAGCTGATGAAACGCAGGATAGTCCGCTTGCGCCATACCCTGCCAACCGCGCGCAAGATCACAGAGCCCAAGCCGGGGATCGCAGCCGAGATGGCCAAAGAGCTCGGCACGCGTCACCTCGGGTCGCGTCCGTCAATGTGGTGTAAATTCGGGTGTGGCCATCGGGCTGCATTTTCAGGCGGCCTTAGGTGTAATCTGTAGCGGCTGAACCTCCTCGATGATTGGTGTGGCGAGGGCTGCCATGCCCTCAATCTGCATGTAGCGGTGTTGGAGTTGGTATTCGTCGTTCTGCTCGAGCAGAACGGCGCCGACGAGGCGGATGATACTGTCCTCGTTCGGGAAGATGCCGACGACATCGGCACGGCGCTTCACTTCCTTGTTCAGGCGCTCGAGCGGGTTGGTGCTGTGCAACTTCACCCGGTGCTGCTCGGGGAAGGCCATGTAGGCGAGCACGTCATGCTCGGCGCCGTCCATGCAGGCGCCGAGCTTCGGCCAGCGGGCGCGCAACTGGTCGGCGACCTGGCTCCAGACCTGTGTCGCGGCAGCGTGGTCGGGCTGGAGGAAGACCTGGCGGATAGCGGCGGCAACGACAGTGTTCTGGCCCTTGGGCACGTAGGCCAGGGCATTGCGCATGAAGTGGACGCGGCAACGCTGCCAGGTGGCGCTGAGCACTCGGGTGATCGCCGCCTTGAGGCCCTCGTGGGCGTCGGAGATCACCAGCTTCACGCCAGTCAGCCCCCGCCGTGCGAGGTCCTTGAGGAAATCGGACCAGAACACCTCAGCCTCGGAAGGGCCGATGTGGAGGCCGACAATCTCGCGCTTGCCCTCGGTGTTGACGGCTACGGCGATTATCGCGGCGACGCTGACGATCCGCCCGCCCTCGCGCACCTTGAGGTAGGTAGCGTCGAGCCAGAGGTAGGGCCAATCGCCGGTGAGCGGGCGCTTGAGGAAGGCATGGACGCGCTCATCGATGTCCTTGCACAGCTTGGACACCGAGGACTTGGAGATGCCGCTCATACCCATGGCCTGGACCAGTTCATCCACGCGCCGGGTGCTGACGCCAGCAATCCACGCCTCTTGGATCACCGCGACCAGCGCTTTCTCAACGGTCTTCCTCGGTTCCAGAAAGCCCGGAAAGTAAGCGCCGGTCCGCAGCTTGGGGATCTTGAGGTTGAGCGTGCCGAGCCGGGTATCGAGGCTGCGGTCGCGGTAGCCATTGCGCCAGGTTGTCCGGTCGCCGGATCGTTCATGGCGGCCAGCACCGACCAAGCCGTCAACGTCGGCTTCCATGATGATCTGCAAAACACTCTCTGCGATTGTGCGCAGAAAATCTCCATCCCCGGTCTTCGCCATCAGTTCGGCAAGCGGTAGTCTGTCGTCGGTCATCGGGATCAACTCCTCGGTGGGCGTGTGAAGTGTGGTAACTCCACCTTACCGATGAGCCCGGTGGCCACCGAGATCGAAATCGCATGGGGTGGGGCATGCCCCACCCCATGCGATCGCCTCAATCTACCCCGGAAAATACACCACGAGCGCGGACGCTAACTCACCTCGTGCTTCGCCGTCAGCCGGTCCATCCACGAATCAAAAGCTTCGTTCGATCGTGGCCGCACCCGGAATGCCAGCGGCTCGAGCTCATGCGCAACCCTCATCACGCTGGGATATGGGCGGGAAGCAAGGCCGCCGCTGCCTGCAAATCGGCAAACTCGATCCGCTCGCGCCCATCGCGGCGCGCCACCTTCAGCGCCCAGTGCAAGAGCCGCTTGAAGTTGCCGGTAACACCGTGGCTGTACCGCCAAATGAACTCGGCCATATCCGGCTCAGCCAGGCGCTCCGGTTCAATCAGTCCCATACCGCGGGCAAGCACGAGAATCAGCCGCTGTGACGCTTCTCCGGGCTCCCAGGGCTGAAGCCGGAGCACGATCGAACGATAGGCCAGCTCGATGTCCTCGGCAAAGATGTCCGCCGCGACCTCAAGGCCCGCCACAACCATCGGCACCCTACCCTCGCTCATCAGAAACCGGAAGGCATCAAGCGTATCGCGCCGCGCCTTGCCGCTGGCGGTCAGGATCGCGTGGACATTGTCGATGGCGACGAGGCGGGTGCCCTGCTTCTGGAGCAGGTCCACCACCTTGAGATCGGCAACCCGGTGGATACTGCGCGTGATCGGCCAGCCCTGCTTCCACAGCAGGGTCAGGTTGATCTTGAGCGAGGTCGGACTGGAAGGTATCACCGTCCTGAGCACCGGGGCATAGCGCGCCTCGTCCCAACCATAAGGCTCCGGAAAATCCCGCGAAATCCGTCGCTGCGCCTCCCGCAGGATCGAGGTTTTGCCCATGCCGGACTGGCCAACTAGGATGACGCAGGTCGGCCGCTCATCGGGCTCGTCGTGAGCCAGATCGACCAGCGTGTCGACCCCGTTGCGGGCTTCCGCAAAGTCGATCCAGTAGCCCGAGCCGGACCGTGTCGGGTCTAATCCAGCCATTTGAGCCATCCATCATCGTGCAGGGCATCGGCCGGAATCCATGTTGCGGCTGCCGTTTCGCTCCTGGGGTTAGCCAGTTCACAGTGTGATACGCCTTCCCGTTCCTGCCTTTTGCGGTCCTGGCGGGTTTGGCGCGTGCGTTGGCGGGCCGTCAGCACCTCTTGACGCGCGGCGTGGATATAGCGCGCTGTTGCCGCAGAACCGCCGTCAGCCAAGTAAGCCGCTCCCTCCTGCCGCTGACGTCGCCGTTCGGCCTCCCATTCTGGCTCCGTCACGTCCGGATAGCGTCCAACCACCGGCACGGGCACGAAACCCCCATCGATGTCCGCGTAGACCTCCTGCAGGGTGCGCTCGTCGCGGTGCACCATGATCTTCTGGCCAATGCGCGGGGCGAGCATCGGGTGCCAATACCGTCGGTGACGTATCTGCACGCCGTAGGAATGTACCATCAGTTCGCTGGCGGGCAGAAACTGGCGGGTGAGATGCTTTATATCGAGGCACGCCTGGAGCAACGGTTCACCGCCTTCTGTTTCCCGCTGCCAGACTTGCGCCGGACACCGTCCACCGAGCGCCTTGTGTGGAGTGTTATGGTAGATACCGATCTGGAACAACAGCCAGCGTTCGAACTCTTCGATGGTCATCGCCGCGGCTTGCCCCGCATCGTAGCCATCGCGCTGGGTCACGTTCGAACCCGTTGCGCCGGGAAGCAGCCGCATCTTGCCCACCATGGTCCCGATCAGGCGCTCGATATGCCCCCCGAAATGGGCCGGACCGCGCGGACGAACATCGGGATCGATACCATTGGCCAGGCACGCCCGGCGAAAGCTCTCGGCGCGGTGCGGTGCCGCATGATCCGCATGCAGCCGCTTGAACTGGCCATACATTGGATAGTCAACATCTATCCCGAGTTTGCGAAGAAGCGGGCCCTTCGGCAGCAGCGCGTTGGCCACCGCCCGGCCGCAGCGGAAGATCGACGGGTCCCCGAGACTCACGTAAAAGCCCAGAATCGTGCGGGTCCAGATGTCGATCAGCAAGGTCAGCCAAGGACGGGCAAGCTCCTCGCGATGCAAGCTGTCGACGAGTATCACATCGGCGCGAGTATGATCCATCTGCACGAGGTCGAGCAGACCCTTGCTCTCGTAGGCACCGGGATGAGGCTCGTGTGCGCTCCGCTGCTTCGAGCCCATGCTTGAACGCGCCCGCTGCGGCTCCGATATTTCCCCGATCAGCCTTACGATGGTCCGCTCGCTGGGGACTTCTGCTGCGGGGAACCGGAAATCCCCGTTATTGGCGATCAATAGGCCGCGAATATCTCGTGCTGCCAAGGCCACTGTTGGAGGGGCCTTCGTGAGGTAGATCTCGACAATCAGGCCTTCCAAGGCTTGCGCGATCTCGGGCGAGATGCGGTGGCTGCCGATCTTTGGCCCTCTCGGCGTTGGCGCCAGTGACGCTGCCACTGGATTCTCGCGGAACCGCTGTGCCAGACGGCGTACATGCCGCCCGCTGAGGCCTGTTGCCGTAGCGACAGTAGCTACCAGGGATGCCGTCAGTTTGCCGGTGAGCGGGATATGTTGGCGAAAGGCCGAATAGAGTTCTGCGCCAGTAGCCAGAGCTCTTGTCGACGCTGATTTCGACCGATGTGGTTTGCGCTCGAACAACTGCCCTCCCCTAGCCAAATTCTGACCCTGCCAGTGACATGAATTATGGCGTGGTTTCCGACACGAGATCTCTGCACGCCAAAAATGATGTTCGGAAAATCAAGCTAATCTGTTGATATTCTGTTCATAAATGAGGTTGTCATAAACTTTGGCAGCCGACACTCGCGCTCGCCGCCAAGGACGCGCAAGAGAGCTTCTCATCGACCTTCGCGGCCGCCGACCGCGCGCTGGAGCGGCTCGATGCCCTGCTCCCGGCGCGCGATCCCCTCGCCGCCCTGACCGAATGGCTCCGCCAGCTGCGTGACCACGAAGTCGACTTTCTCGAAGGCGGCAGCGAGGAGGTGCTGATCGAGGGCCGCGTGTTCCAGCGCTTTGCCGCGCGCGGGAGTGCCTGGGCCGCCTCGCTGGCCGCCGCGATGCGCCCACAGCTGTTCGCCCTGGGCGCGGCGCCGCTGGCGCTTGCCGGACTCGCCCCACGAGCCCTGTTCCGCGCCGAACCCGAACGCCCCCTCCCCACCCTGCTGGCGGGCGCGATCGGCGCCGCGGCCAGTGACGTGGCAACGGACCTCGCCGCGGTCACGGCCATGGTTGCGCGCGGCGAGGAGCGCCTCGCTGGCCTCTACGCCTCGTCGCAGGCGCCGGCGATGTGGCAGCTGATTGGCGGACTGGGGCCCCTCACCCGCGCCGAACTGGCCCGCGCGCTCGGCGTGACCCGCCGCACCGCTTCACAGGCCGCGATGGCGCTCGAGAAGGCCGATCTGGCGACGCTGCGCCCCGGAGACCATGCGCCCTGGCCCCTAAAGACGCCCACAGAGGCTCCTGAGGCCTCCTACGGCGCCAACGCGACCTCGCGGTAGGGCACGCCGATCCGTTTGGGCGCACACGCCCGGCGGTGCAGCAACCGGCGGGCAAAGCGCGCACCTTCATCCGCGCAGGCGAACGAAACCGCCCTTCCCGGCGGCGATTTGTTGCTATCTCATGCGCAATGACAACGGGTATCACGTCCAGTACTGGTCTAGCACCGCCCGTACAGCCTCTTCCGCCTCTTGCCTCGTTGCGCCGCCCTTACTCAGTAGCGTGAGGCGGATACCTTTCCGATCAGCGCCCTCGATCCGCAGCACTGGCTTACCACTCGCGCTAGCGACCGTTTCAGCCTTTCCTGACTTCTTGGGGGAACCTGACTTCTTGGGGGGGTCTGCAGCCACCGTCAGTGCTTTGATCACATCGATCACTGGCATCGACTGCCCATTTGCCTGGCGCTCGGCTGCCAAGCGCGCGGCCTCCCGAAAGGCGCGTTCCCTCCGATCTTCGGGCTTCAGCAGTGCCTTCAGCGCAATAGCATTGCGAATGCCAAGCTCTTGCGGTTCGGCAAACGCCCTGGTCAGTTCATCTGGAAGGCGCGCGAGATCAAGATACCGCGTGAGCCAACTTTCAGAAACATTCAGTCGCTCGGCCATCGTCTTTTGACGGCCGTCATAGTAAGCGGTGAGTGCCCTGAGATAGTCCCTTGCCCTTTCAAGATCGGTGAGATCGTCCCGGGCGCGGTTCTCAATGTCGGCGAGCCTGAACGCCTCTTCATCGCCAATTTCGCGCACATCGACGAGAAACTTGAAGTCAGGGTAATTGTGGCTCCTAAGCCAGCTAATTGACCAATGCCTCCGCGCGCCGCAGATAACCTCGAAATCGTAGTCCTCGCTGCCGGAAATTCGGCGAACAATCGCAGGGATTTCCTGTCGGCCCTGCGCCTTGATGCTCTCAATGAGATCCGAACACCGCTCTTCGTTGAGCAAGGCGTAATCACGGTTATGCCCTGCCCACATCCTGCATTTGGCCGGATCAACCAGTTCATGCGTTCGATTGACGATCGCACCGGAAGCAAGATCAGCAAGCCGGTTTGAACGCCCGGTAAGTACGTTCGAGGCAAGGCTCGATCGACGGGGCGCCGGGCCGTCGTCGGTGAGGTCGATACCTGCGGCCAGATCGGCCGCAAAACCGCTGTTTTTCTTACTCATGCAACCCTCCCATTAACAGAATTGCACGCGTGCAATTTTCCGGATTCTCGTGAATTCCACGATCAATTGCACGCGTGCAATTCCTGGGCCTCATGCCAACGCCTCCTGGCGCAGACGCTTCTGATGACTGGGCCACATCGAACGGATGTCGACTTCGATCTCAGCGTTTACGCCATCGAGATAATTCAAGCATCGGTTGCGCACCGCCGAACTGGTGGCGGGGCCGTCGAGTTCATATACCGTCATCAAACGCGCCGTTGCATTGTCGATTTCAGCAGAATCTTTCAGCGGTGTCCGAACCATCGCATGCCCAAAAAGCGTGCGCATGAGCTGCAGCAGCTCCTTCTGCATTGATTTGTTTTCATCGACTTTCGAAGCAACGAAGCGGAGAAATTTCAACTCCGGTGCCAAGCCGCGCTCCGCAAGCTGTTCGATCGTCTCATCCAGCATCGAGAGGAACGCTGCTGTCGATGAGAAATCCATAACGGTTGGCGGAACCGGAACCACCAAGGAATTTGCCGCACGCAGCACAGATAGGGAGATTGCACCAAGCGCCGGTGGAGGATCCATCACAACGACGTCAAAGCGATCCGAGATGCTCTCAATTCCCTCTTTCAGGCGATCGAGAAGCGATCCATTCCCCTGGGCCATCCGCGCTGCGAGTTCATATTCGGAATTGAACAGGCGCAGGTTGGCCGGGATCAGTTCCAAACCATCGAAATGGGTCTTGCGGAGCGCATAATCGAGTGACGAGCGCTCACCCTCGCGGAGAAACGGGTACCGGTCGCGGTGGCGACATCATCATTATCGATGATCCGATCAAGCCCGACGAAGCGATGTCTGAAATCACCCGGAAGAATGTCAACGACTGGTTCTCGACCACATTGGCCTCGCGTCTCGATGACAAGGAAAACGGTGCCATCATCTGCGTAATGCAACGCCTGCATCAGTATGATCTTGCAGGCATGCTAATCGAGCAGGGCGGGTGGGATCATCTGTCTCTTCCGGCAATCGCGACCCAGGATGCTATCATTCCACTTAGGCGGCATCATCGGGGTCTTGTTCGTCGATCGTGGCAAGTGTTATGCGTGCGCGATCGCCTTGTTCGGCCCAAGTCCGAAATGCCCCATTGGGCATGCCGGACGCGAGATCCTCGCCCGCGCGACCGGACAACGCCTTCACCGCCGCGAGCATCGCTGGCACCTCGGCCTGAAGCGTCGGGATGAGATCGCAATAGGCGAGCATGACGGTGAAGAAATCATGCTGGCTGATCGACGAGCTCGAAATCGTGCGCGCGGGTTCGAGCACATCGGTCGTACCGTCATTGTGAAGCTTAGTCAGCGTCGCAGAAAACGCCTTGCCGATGTTGTCGGTGCGATTGCGGCGCACGCGCTCGACGAAGAGCGTGGGAAGCGTCCCCGCTCCATAATGTGCAACGATGTCGTTCTCATCGCTCAACTATACGCCACATCATGCCGCGATCGCCCGATCGGCGACGTAGAGCTTAGCATCCCAACGGCTGGTCGTCTGGCCGATGGCACTACGCCCGAGCTCAACGACATTGAGGCGATCGCCTTCAAATGCCGGGCTCAACTCGAGTGCAAGATAATCAAACAGCGAGCGTTCATGGACAGCGATGATTACCTGTCGCTGCATCTGTTTAGACAACGTACGTAACAGTGCTGCGAACTGTGCAATGTGGACCTCATCCATGCTTTGGACCGGATCATCAATTACGAGCCATGGGAGCTTGGGCTTGACGGATAAGTGAAGCGCCAGAAACAGTGTAAGCGCTGCAGTATTGAGGTTCCCCGCGCTCAACATTGCGCGAGGATTTCCCCCTTTCCCTCCGCGCCGGTGAATGGTTTCGAGGACTGCCTCGACGTCCGCGTTTGTGGTCTCTGGAATGGCGAAGGCCGGAATGAATGGTTCTTCTGGGGCCAAACGAACGAACAGGTCACGCCAAACGGCGTTTAATTCATCGTTGAAAACGCGGCGCACGACACGCCCACGCGCTTCACGAGTCACGCGTACAATATCTTTTCCGAGCTCGATGATTTTGTCGGCCTCGCCCTTTTGTGCCCTGCGGGCGGCAAGTTCGTCTTCGAGGTCCCTTAGCATTGCGGCCAGTTCGTCCCTGTTCCCGCGTGTCGTAACAAGCGCTTGTGCGGCGTCGATCGCGTTGCGACGGGCGCTTTGCCGATCGGTCAACATGCGCTCGCGCTGCTCGATCGTGGTAGTGAGGCCTTGCAGCAGCTGGTCGGTCGGCGTGACTGTATCGAACGCGACATCGATGCGGCGCGCTAGGTCCTCGATGTTGTTTCGCAGTACAATTGCAGACTGATCCGCGTTTTGGAGTATGAAAAGTGCCCTGGCCGATTGGCTCGCCTCCTCACGGCGCTTATCACCTTCCTCCAGTCGATCCTCGGCCTCGGCCAATTGGCGATGAACTTCGGTAAGGTCGGCTGACCGGGCCTTCAAGGCTGTCAATTCAGTTTCGGAGACCAGACCGCTTGTCGCCCCCTGCATTTCGCGGTCCAGCCGCGCGACCTCAGTCTGTGTACCGGTGCGAGATTGGAGGAGCGACTGCAGGCGACCAGCTTGCTCGATCATGGTCGCGACTTTAGCGGCGACGTGCGCGGACAGCGACGTGCCGGAAATTTCGGAAAAATCGCGATCGCAGACCGGGCAAATGTCCCCGTCCACATGAGTCATTAGCTCTGAAAGCGATCGGGCGAACTCTTCGTTGGACGCCGAGGAGGCGGCAACTTCTTGGTCAAGGCGCTTTAGGCGCGTTCTTGCCTCGGCAAGTTGACGGGAGAGATTATCTCGCAAATTCACGGCCGCCTCGTGAGCGGCAAGCACGCGTTCGATGCGATAGAGGTCGGTCTCAATTCGCGTGCTGAGTACTCTTGCCCTTTCGACGAACCTGGATTCGCTTGAGGCGGATATGTCGGCGAAAAAGGAGGAAGCGCGGGTCAGGAGCACTTCAATGTCCTGACCCTGTTCAAAATTCCATTGCTCAAGCGCACTTTGTGCGGATTGGTTGGTAGCTTCGACGGCGCCTCGATCGGGGCGATTAGAAACTTGCTGAGTGGCTGATCTCCAGCTCGCTTGCGACACCTCTAGCTCACGCCGCACGCGGACAAGAGAAGTGAGATCGCCTTCCGTTGATACGCTTTCGAGGCGCCGTATGAGCTCGGCAAGGTCAATATCGAGCAATGATGGGTCAATTGAGGCCACATGGCTCCTTAGATTCTCTTCCTGCGTCTTGATCGCTGTCTCCGCCTCCCTCATCTGCGTGGTCAGCGTAGCAATCTCGCCTTCATCCGTCGGAATCCGATCACGAATCTCCCCATAGGCCGGGACCGGCGCTTTCAGACGCGCGATGTTGCCAGCGCTATGCAGGCCGCCGATCAGCGCCTCCATGCGATCAAGGCCGAGCAACTCCTTGACGAAACGGGTGAGTGGGGATTCACTTTTCTTGTCGGCGTGCTGATAAATCTCGAGCAGACGTCCGAGAGTCGACTGGGCGAGATAGCTTCGCTCGCTAAAGAAGCTTGTCTCCGCTTCGGTTAACAGTGACTTCCCGGTGACGGCGCTGGTCGTCACGCGCAAGTCTGACCTCCGGATGGCGCCGTCGTCGGCGGTCACCTCGAGGCGAACTTCGCCAAACGGGCGATCCTTGTGCGGAAGATATGTTAAATAGTCTGGTTCTGCTCGCGACAGGGACGGCACGGCCCCCGTGAGCGCGAGTTCGATCGCGGACAGCAGGCTGGTCTTGCCGGCACCGTTGGGACCGTGAATCAAAACGATCGGTGCATCTAGCGAGATGTCGACCTCGCCATCGATGCTGCGAAAGTCCTTCACGTAGAGCGACTTCAGGCGCATTAGACTTTTGCCTCCTCACCATCTTCATCGTCCAGTGCGAACACGGCATTAAGCGCAGCGTGGAAGTGATCGCGCACTGCGGACTCGCCCATTTTGGATGCCTCTACGAGTTCTTCCGCAAGGGGATCGTCGGGTAGTCTGAGCGTTTCTCCCGCCCCAAGGTCACGGTCAGCTGACAGAGTGGCAGGGAGTTCGAGCGGAAGCAGAACGGCGAGCTGGTCACGAAGCTCCGCAGGATCGAACGCCTCCTCGACCGGCAGGATGCGACCGACCTGCGCGAGCGCTTCGAGGGTTTTCCCCACCGGACGCGGGCCAACGATCACAGTTGTTAGTGGCCGGCGTGAGCGCATTAAATCAAGCGCGCGGGCAATGCCTTCGATTTGCTGAAGGACCTTGCGTTCACCCTCTGCCGCCATGTCGCCAACGATGACAAGATCGGCGGAATGCCCCCCACCCACAAACGCGCCGGCCACGTCAAATTCGAGACCGGCGACTTGAAGCGGTGCAGCGATGCGCCGGTAGCCTGCGCCGACGAGAATGTCGGCCACCCGTTCTGCCGGTAAACTCGCCGTCATAACGCGACCTGACTACGGAAGCGCTCAAGCAGATTCTCAACCTCAGTGCCACCGGCAAGCAAGTCCTCGACGCTCGCTTCACGAATTGGAGCAAGTCCGGTCCGGCCCGGCGCGCGGCGCGGATAGCGCGGCATCGGCGGGGGGATCTCATGGCTATGGATAATCACGGCGTCGTCATTGTCCGCGATAAGGCCATTGGTGCCAAGGCGAATAGCAGCCTGGGCGTTCGCGGCGAAATAGATTTTGGCTTGTCCGCTGCGACCAGTAAGCATCAGCGTGCCAGAAGATGGATCAGCCACGTCGGCTTTGGAGGCCGTCCAAAGGCCTCTCCCTATGCCGATGCCGATCAATCCGGCAGCCATGGCAAACTGACAGACGCCGCTACCTGCAATGCTTATGTCGGCAGGCATACGGTGCAGTGGTTCGGTTGTGACTGGGGCGTAAATTCCGTTTGCTGGATCGGGGAGGCTGCCGCCACGCAGCATGGTCATTGTTCGCCCACAATGTTCGATTAATTCGGTGACGACGGCAGCGCTCGGCGCGACGCTATCTGCGATCAGATTGCGGGCTTGCTCGAGCCCATCATGAAGCTTGTCACGATCGGCATCTGCAAGGCCTGGGATTCCAATGGTCACTAAGGCCTTCAGCTTGGCGGTCACAACATAGAGGAACAACGAAAGGAGCAGGGGCTTGGCGTAGGCCTGTACTAGCGCCTCTGCTTCCATTTGCGGTCGGTTAGCCGCAGAATAGTCCCCATGATAAACGTTCTGGAGCAGACCCTCTTGATCAGCGCCCAAGGCATTCTCCGAAAAGGCGTAGGCCGGGGGGTGGGATGGCCAAGGCCATGCCATTGTCGCTTGCGCCGCGGCGAATAGCCCTTGAATATTCGAATCCTGCGCGGATAGCCCAAGCATCAGCGTCGGTCGCGTAACTATGAAGCCAATCAAAACTGGCGCCAGTACCGGATTTTGCGCGACCCAACTGTTGATCTGGCTAGAGCGCGCGACAAGTAGCTCGCGAAATTGCGTTTCGTCATTCAGCGCTGACACTGCACAGCCATGAAATTTGTAGAGGTTAGCGCGTAAACGATTCCACCGCACGTCGCTGGCAGCAACAACGACGCGCAGGACCGGTTGATTGCCGGCTAACCGTTGGACCGCCCGTTCGATCAGCGAATCCCAATTCGCGGTGGGCATTTCGGATGCAACGCCTTCGATTGCGAGCGCTGCCAAGCACAAATGCTCCGCGTCAGGCTCGATTGTCGGGTCGGCGTACACATGGGCCGCGTCAAGAACATCCCATACTAGGTAATCGGCCCGCTCACCGTCTACCGTGACATTCAGCATGCGCGCATAATTGTTGACCAGACGGGCTGAAATGCCATCCAAGTCAGCCCAGGTATTGGGTGCCTGTTCGAAGTCGATGCGACTCCACTCTTCCGGGCTTGGCCCTGCCAAGGCGACGACGGCGTTGAGGGCCTTGCGAAAACGACAATTCGGATCACCCGTAGCAACGCGTGATTGGAGGGTAGCGAGCACGCGTTTCGCTACGTCAAGCAGGTCGGGCATTTTCTCGCGAGAAATGCCCGAACCGAGCCAGAAGACATATTGATCGTTTGCGACTCCATCAGCGATCTCGCGCTTGGGACCATCAAGCATCGCCAAGGTGTCACGGACGGTAATTGTCGCGGCTGCGGGTGCTACCATTGATCGCTTCTTCTACCTAGTGTTGATCGCTTTCGTCGAGTCACCGAATGTCCGCATTATCCCCCCTCTTGTTACAGCATCGGCAAAACGCAATTCCGTTCCTTTTAACGATCTTGTGCAGTGTTACTAGTGGAAGCCAAGTCCAGATCGGCGAATTTGCTGTTTTATCCGCGCCCAATAAATGCGAGAGATGTGTTCCGTGTCCAGCAGTACTCAAAAGGCGAGGTGTGAGCGAACCGCATGCTCACTACTCAACATTTTGAGGGCGCCAAGAAGATCGACTCCAATGATTCAGTTTAGGCCGTTAAAGCGTGTATGGTCACACGCATCAACGAAAGACACCTTGCACGATAAGGGAGGCGGGATCCAAATGGCGCAGGTTATGGCGCGACGCTAGAACACCGGCTCGCCGATTGGGATGTCCGCTATTTGCGGGTTGCGCCCTAAAACTGGCCGTTCCGGACCGTCTAACCTTGCCGACATTTCGCTCGACTTCGGCGCCAAACTGAGCATTGCTATGTGAACTGAATCGCGCCGGTGAACCGACCGGCGTCACCCTGACCGAGCGATCGTCGGGGCTGTGAGTGGTGGGAGCGGCACTGTGTCGCTCCGATCAGGAGACCACCCATGACAGATACAATCAACCAGACCGAAACCCGCGAACATGCGATGCCGCCGATCTCGACCTCACGAAATACCAAATCAGCGACGGTGCAAAAACTGTTGTCCCGGAACAAGGGCGCGACGCTTGGCGAAATCATGGCGATGACCAGCTGGCAACCGCATAGCACCAGGGCGTTCCTGACGGGCCTGCGCAAGAAAGGCATCATGCTGCTCAAGGAAGCGCGTGCCGGCGGCGAAACCTGCTGGCGCATCGATCGCTGAGATGAGCGTCCAGGAGAAACTTGCGGAGCTGGCGGCACTGCCGCCAGCCCGGCTGCGTGCCGAATGGAGGCGCCTTCATCGAGGACAGTCCATGCCTGACGGTATGAGCTGCGACCTCATGGCCCGACATATCGCCTGGAAGATGCAGGAGAAGGTGCATGGCGGACTTGCGCCCGCGCGCATTCGCGAGATAAACAGGCTGTCCGATCAGCTTCGAGGATCAGGCGACCTCGATCTGGCGCGGGAGCGTCAGCTCAGGACTGGCACGCGCCTCGTGCGTGAATGGCATGGCAAGGTCTATTCCGTGACCGTACTCGATCAGGGCTATCTGTTTGAGGACCGCCTCTATGGTTCGCTGACGCCAATCGCCCGGGAGATCACCGGTGCGGCATGGTCGGGACCTCGCTTCTTTGGTCTCAAATACCCCAAGGTGACAGATGGCGCGACCGAAGAGTGAGGGAGCGCGGCTGCGCTGTGCGATCTACACGCGGAAGTCCACTGAGGAAGGGCTCGACCAGTCGTTCAACAGCCTTGATGCCCAGCGCGAGGCATGTGCCGCCTACATCATGAGTCAGACCCATGAAGGCTGGGAACCGCTGTCGGAGCTTTATGATGATGGCGCATATTCCGGCGGGTCAATGGACCGTCCGGGCCTTGCCGCGCTGCTTCAGGATGTCGAAGCCGGGAAAGTCGACGTGATTGTCGTCTACAAGGTGGACAGGTTGACCCGCAGCCTCGCTGACTTCGCCAAGATCGTTGAGATACTCGACAAGCAAAATGCGTGTTTCGTCAGCGTGACACAAGCCTTCAACACCACGACCAGCATGGGACGCCTGACCCTCAACGTCCTTTTGTCCTTCGCTCAGTTCGAGCGCGAGGTGACAGGAGAGCGCATTCGCGACAAGATCGCGGCCTCCAAGGCACGCGGCATGTGGATGGGCGGTGTCGTGCCGCTCGGATACCGCGTGGACAGTCGCAAGCTTGTCGTCGTCCCGGATGAAGCCGAGCGGGTTCGTCACATCTTCCGCCGCTATCTCGCGCTTGGTTCGGGCTATGCTCTGCAGGCGGAGCTGGCCAGGAAGGGAATCCATACCAAAAGCAGGATCGATGCCGGTGGCGTGGAACGCGGCAACGCCAATTTCAGCCGTGGCGCGCTTTATCAGATCCTGCGCAACCGTATTTATCTTGGTGAGATATGTCACAAGGGCACCGCCTATCCCGGCGAGCATGACGCGATCATTGATGAGGCGCTATTCGAGAAGGTGAACTCCCTGCTCGATAGTCGGCGCGACGCCTGTGCCGACGGTAGTCATGTAGAGGAACGCAGCCTGCTTGTCGGTCTCGTCTGGGACGGCGAGGGGCGTCGTATGACGAGCGATCACGCCACGAAAAGGGGTGGAATACGTTATCGTTACTATGTCAGCTGCCATGACAAGGAACGACCGAGACTCAGGAGATGGCGCGTTCCAGCAGGTGAACTGGAGCGACTGGTGACCGCCCAAATACATTGCCGCCAAAACGCCATGCCTGGCGCCCCGCTAACCCGCGATGATGTTCGCTCCATCATTCAGCGTATCACCATAGAAGCGGATCATGTGCGCATCAATTTTGTTGGTGACGAAGACAGCAGCGCCATGGTCAGCGCGCGGTTCGTGAAACGTGGCAATGAGCGGCGCATCGATAGGCCCAACGACAGCGGCTCCAGGCAACCCGACCCCGCGCTGGTCAAGCTCATCGTCCGTGCGCATCAGGCGCGCCAGGCGCTGAACGCCGCGCCTTCCATTCCGGTGGCGGCCGCGCAACTTTGCCTGACGCAACGCTATTTTGCCGTGCTTCTAAGACTGAGCTTTCTCGCTCCCGATATCACCGGCGCCATCCTTGATGGGAAACAGCCCGTCGCGCTTACCCGACAGCGTCTCGCGCGCATTGGCAATTTGCCACTCGACTGGGGCAAGCAGCGCGCCTTGCTCGGGTTCGCTCCATCCTGACCCCATGGCCCGCGATGGTGCAGCAACTGCGCATCAGATGCACATCGCAGCTGGCGACCGCGAAATCGGCCTCCGGAGAATTTAGCCAGAAACGGCGACCCATCGGTGCTACCGGAAGCGTCTCTGGTAGCCGATGGCGCTGCGCCCATCGCCAGAAACTCGCGCAAAAGCGCTGGCTCCCGGACACCTCCGGACCAGGAAAATGGCTAATCTCAAGAAAAGCCAAAAGTAGTGGTGGTCAAAGGATGCACTCGAATTGCCGACAGTCGATTTGGAGCTTTTGTGCTGCAGATGGTGATGCGCATCTGCTGTGCATCAGATGCGCATTGCATCCGCCGACCGCGAAATTACCCTCCAGAGATATTCCCTCGGAATTGCCGATTCCTCGTCCGCCTTTCCGGTCTCTCGTCTCCGCTGGCGATGCTGATCCTCGCCACAAGTCGCGGACTTTGCGGCACTATTGCGTCGACCGAAAAATGATGCTAAGTTGTTGTTTTTAAAAGATAAAATAGTGGTGGGCGATGACGGGCTCGAACCGCCGACATTCTCGGTGTAAACGAGACGCTCTACCAACTGAGCTAATCGCCCGACCGGGGCGAGATAGCCGATCGGCCGGTCGCTATCCAGTCAAAATCGACGGGCGTGGCTGTTTC
>CAYOZY010000029.1:0-365 GCA_964408525.1 uncultured Sphingobium sp.
CAACCAGCCCGCTCGGAATATGCGTGAGGCGCACCGCCGAATCGGTGGTGTTGACATGCTGGCCACCCGCGCCCGACGCGCGGAAGATATCGATCTTGAGGTCCGCGTCGGCGATGTCGACATCGACATCTTCCGCTTCGGGCAGCACCGCGACGGTGGCCGCGCTCGTGTGGATGCGCCCGCCGGATTCGGTGACCGGCACACGCTGCACCCGATGCACGCCGCTTTCGAACTTAAGTTTCGCGAACACGCCGGTGCCGTTGACGGACGCGACGACTTCCTTGAACCCGCCCTGCTCCGACGCGCTCGAAGAGATGATCTCCATGCGCCAGCCTTGCTCGTCGGCATAGCGTTGATACATGCGC
>CAYOZY010000029.1:375-4429 GCA_964408525.1 uncultured Sphingobium sp.
GGTGCCCGCGCGAATTTCGAGCATCGCGGGTCGCGCGTCGGCGGCATCCCTGGGGATAAGCTGCAATGCGAGCCCGCGCTCGGCATCCGGCAACTGGGCGCGGAGGGCAAGCAGCTCTTCATTGGCGAGCGAACGCATCTCGGCATCCGCCTCGCCAGAGGAAAGAAGGGATTCGAGATCGGCGATTTCGGTGCTGAGCGCGGAAAGCGCCCGCGCGGCCTTCACCACTGGCTCCAGCTCGGCATATTCCTTCGATAGCTTCACGAAATCGGCGGGGTCGAGGTCGGGCCGCGCCATCGCCGCCTCAGCCTCCTCATAGCGCCGCTCGATCTGGGAAATTGTGGCGGGGGAGATTTTCACTTAGGAAACCAAACCGAACAAACGAAATCTTGACCGGAAGGAAAATAACCCAGATCAAAACCATCGTTTACAAAATATTTATTAGTTACAACATCCGTTATAGTTCGCAGAAAATCGGGGCGATGATAAGCTTCATTATCACTAAATTTAAATCGAACATTGAAAGAGTCCAAAATTTCGAATTCTTCTACCTTGTCATCAATGATGATTATTAGGGCAGGGTTATAACGTCGAGTTTTTGGAAAACGCTTATTCACACTTCCCGTATCAAAAACTTCACATACAAAACCTTGTCTGCGGATTTGTGATGCCAAATAAGTCGACACAGCGACCAGATTGTCGGCTTCCAGAACTATAGCAACATCTGTCAGTTGTGTATCGGGGTGATCCAGCAACATCGCCAGCCGCTCGATACCTGCCGCCCAGCCGACCGCTGGCGTGACCGGGCCACCGAGATTTTCGATCAGGCCGTCATAGCGCCCGCCGCCGAGCACCGTGCCCTGCGCGCCCAAGCGATCGGTCACGAATTCGAACGCGGTGTGGCGATAATAATCCAGCCCGCGCACCAACCGCGAATTGCGCTCCCACGCCACGCCCGCCGCTTTCAGCCCATCCGTCACCTTCCCGAAGAACGCCCGCGCCTCATCGGTCAGGAAGGCGTCGATATCGGGCGCGCTGTCGGCGATCGGCCGGTCGCGCGGGTCTTTGCTATCCAATATACGCAAAGGATTGCGCGCCAGCCGGTCCACGCTCTCTTCTGAAAGATCGGCTCTATGCGCTTCGAAATGCTCGACAAGCGCCGCACGCCACGCATCCCGGCTCGCTGCGTCACCCAGCGTGTTCAAAGTGAGCGTTACGCCCTCGCTGATCCCCAGCTCCTTCAAAAGCTGGTCCGCAAAGCACAGCAGCTCGACGTCCGCCAGCGGCTCCGCCGCGCCGATGATCTCGGCATCGAGCTGATGGAACTGGCGATAGCGCCCCTTTTGCGGGCGCTCGTAGCGGAACAGCGGCCCGTGCGTCGCGACCTTTAAAGGCGCATATTGCTGCCAGCCCTCGGTGATATAGGCGCGCGCGATCCCGGCGGTGAATTCCGGGCGCAGCGTCACGCTGTCGCCGCCGCGATCCTCGAACGTGTACATCTCCTTCGACACGACATCGGTGCTCTCGCCCAGCGACCGCGCGAACACCGCCGTCGCCTCGAACACCGGCACCTCGATCCGGCGAAAGCCGTAAAGCTTCCTCACCCGCTCGAACGTCTCCACTACATAGGCGAAGCGATCGGCGAGGTTGTCGGGCGTGCCGCCCAGCATATCCTGTGTGCCCCTGATCGGGCGTGGGGTTTCGATTTTGGCCATGATGCCGGCGCTCTAGCGGGAATCGCGCGCCAAGGAAATATCGGATCGCTTCTCCCTGTCACGCGCCGTTGGGGGTAGACGGGGCGCCAGCCTCGCGTCATGTTGGCGCGATACAGCCTGTCGGGCATGATCCAGATGATAAGGTCCAATATGAAACTGCTTTTCCCGCTTTCGCTGCTCCTCTCCACAGCGCTCGCCGCGCCTGTGGCTTTTGCGCAGCAGCCTTCGCCTGCTCCCGCCATCCGCTCCGCTCCGGTCGCGCAGCCCGTTGTCGACACGATCCCCGCGGCGCGAGACATCCCCTATCCCGGCACGATGCTGCTGGAGGTCGACACGACCGACACCACCCAGCGCATCTGGCGCGTCCGTCAGACGATCCCCGTCGCCTCATCCGGGCCGCTCACGCTGCTCTATCCCGAATGGCTACCGGGGAAGCATGGCCCGCGTGGGCAGATCGACAAGCTGGCGGGTCTGAAGATCAGCGCCAACGGCAAGGACATCGGCTGGACCCGCAGCCCCACCGATGTCTACGCCTTCCATGTGAACGTGCCCGATGGCGCGCGCGAGATTGTCGCGGAGTTCCAGTTTCTCAACGCCACTTCCGCCAATCAGGGTCGCATCGCCGTCACCGACAAGATGATGAACCTGCAATTCGAGACCGTCTCGCTTTATCCTGCGGGCTATTATGTCCGGCAAATTCCTGTTCAGGCGAGCGTCACCTATCCTGCGGGCTGGAGCGCCTTTGCCGCGCTGCGCGGCAAAACGGCCGGCGCGACCGTCCGCTACGACACGACCGATTATGAAACGCTGGTCGATTCGCCTGTGTTTGCAGGCAAATACGCCAAGACCTTCGATCTCGGTTCGAACGTGCTCTTGAACACGGTGGCGGATACCCCCGCCGAACTGGCCGCCACGCCCGAACAGATCGCGGCCCACAAGAAGCTGGTCACGGAGGCAGGCGCGCTGTTCGGCTCCTATCATTACGACCACTATGACTTCCTGTTCGCGATCACCGACGAAATGGGCGGCATCGGCCTGGAGCATCATCGTTCCTCGGAAAATGCGGTGGACACCGGCTATTTCACTAAATGGGCGGACGGCCCCGGCGACCGCAACCTGTTGCCCCATGAGTTCGTGCACAGTTGGGATGGCAAATTCCGCCGCCCCGAACTACTCTGGACACCCGATTACCGCACCCCGATGCAGGATAATCTGCTGTGGGTCTACGAAGGGCAGACCCAATTCTGGGGCTATGTGCTGGGCGCGCGTTCGGGCATATACACCAAACAGCAGACGCTCGACGCCTATGCATCGATCGCCGCGCGGCTGGACCTCGCCAAGGGGCGCGAATGGCGCCCGCTGGAAGACACCACCCACGATCCCATCATTTCCGCGCGGCGACCCAAGGCCTGGGCGAGCTGGCAGCGGGCAGAGGATTATTATAACGAAGGCCTGCTGATGTGGCTGGAGGCGGACGGCATCATCCGCCGCGAAAGCAAGGGCGCGAAGGGGCTGGACGATTTCGCCCGCGCCTTTTTCGGCATGCGCCCCGGCGACTGGGGGCAACTGACCTACACGCGGCAAGATGTGATCGACACGCTCAATGGCGTGCAACCCTATGACTGGGCCGGGTTCCTTGCCGCCCATGTCGACCGCACGACAAAGGAAGCGCCGAAAGGCGGGTTCACGCTCGGCGGCTACCGCCTCTCCTATGGCGACACTCCGAACAGCGCGACCAAGGACATCGAAAAGGCGATCAAGGGCGTCGACCAGACCTATGGCATCGGCATAGCGGTGAAAAATGACGGCGAGATCCTCAGCGTGATCTGGGACAGCGCGGCCTTCAAGGCGGGTCTTGCGACCGGCATGAAGATAATCGCGGTAAACGGCATTGAATTTTCCGGTGATCTGTTCAAGGAGGCGCTGACGGGAGCAAAGACCGCGAAGAAACCGATCGAATTCATTGTCAAGCAGGACAAAAGTATAAGGATTATTCCGCTCGATTATTCGCTCGGTTTGCGCTATCCGCGCCTCGATAAAACAGGAGAGGGTGAGGGCAGCCTTGATAAGCTGCTCCAACCGAAAACATAATCGCCCTTCAAGACCACGCTATCACTTAGGCGGCACATGAGAATTGACCTGATCCCGGTGGGCGAGAACCCGCCGCATAGCCTCAATGTCATCATTGAGGTTCCGACCGGCGGCGAGCCGGTGAAATATGAGTTCGACAAGGCGAGCGGCGCCTTGTTCGTTGACCGCATATTACACACGCCGATGCGCTATCCCGCCAATTATGGCTTCGTGCCGCACACATTATCGCCCGACGGCGATCCGCTCGA
>CAYOZY010000029.1:4439-19202 GCA_964408525.1 uncultured Sphingobium sp.
CCTATTATTCCAACGTGAAGGAGAAGGAAGACCTGCCCGATATTGTGTTCGCGCAGATCGAGCATTTCTTCACCCACTATAAGGACCTGGAAAAGGAAAAGTGGGTGCGCGTCGGCACCTGGGGCAATGCCGCCGAAGCGGCGCGCATCACGCTGGAAGCGATCGAGCGCTATCAGGCGAACAAGAAGGCGGCTTGAGACACCTTCTAACATTATAAGGGACGGGCCGGTAACGGCCCGTTTTTTTAACCCCTGCCGCGATACCCCGCCACACCCTGATCCGGCACCCATACATCCGCCGGAGCGGCGCCGCTTTGCCAGAACACATCGATGGGGATGCCGCCGCGCGGATACCAGTAGCCGCCGATGCGCAGCCAGATGGGCTTCATCTCGTCGAACAAACGCTGGCCGATGCCGACCGTGCAATCCTCGTGGAAGGCCGCGTGGTTGCGGAAGCTTCCCAGGAACAGCTTCAAGGACTTTGATTCCACGATCGTTTCATTCGGCACATAGTCGATCACGAGATGCGCGAAATCCGGTTGTCCCGTCACCGGACACAGCGAGGTGAACTCCGGCGCGGCGAAGCGCACCAGATAGCGCGCCCCCACGCGCGGGTTGGGAACATAATCGAGCACCGCTTCTTGCGGCGACGCGGGAAGCGCGCTGGTCTGGCCAAGATGGATCGGATTCATGGCACTGCGCTATAAAGGATCAAACCTATCGCGCAAAGGGGCTGGAAAGCGCGTGGCCTCTTGTTTAGGGTTTGCTGCACCGGCCCGCTCGTCCACCCAACCTCCCGACATGGTATCCTATGGGCGGTTGGGCGGGGGGAGAGCGCTGGCACCGATCAGCCGAAACGCCGCGCAGCGGCCTGTTTCGGATCAAACAAACAGGGGCGACAATGGACATTTTGGTAAGCACGGACTGGCTGGCGGAGAATATGGGCGCGAGCGATCTGCGGATCGTCGACGCGAGTTATTTCCTCGCGGAAATGGGCCGCGACGCCGCTGCCGAATATGAGGCGCAGCATATCCCCGGCGCGGTGTTCCTGAACCTGGGCGAGCTGGTGGACAGCAACGACCCTCGCCCCAACACCGTCCCCCCTGCGGAAAAATTCGCGAGCCGCATGCAGGCGCTGGGCCTTGGCGACGGCAGCCGTATCGTGCTTTACGACAACAGCCCGCTCAAAAGCGCGGCGCGCGCATGGTGGCTGTTTGAAGTGTTCGGCGCGCCCAATATCGCGATTCTCGACGGCGGCCTCGGCAAATGGCTGGCCGAAGCGCGCCCGACCGAAAGCGGCAAGACGCAGCTCCGCCACTGCCATTTCACCGTCTGGCGCGACAACAAGGCCATCGTCACCAAGGAACAGGTGCTCGGCAACCTCAAGAGCAAGGCCGCGCAGGTGGTGGATGCGCGCACGATGAGCCGCTTTACCGCCGAAGAGCCGGAGCTGCGCCCCGGCATGGCATCCGGCCACATCCCCGGCTCGGTCTGCCTGCCTTATTCGAAACTGTTCAACACCGACGGCACATGGAAGCGCGGCCACGAACTGCGCGGCCTGTTCATCGAAGCAGGGGTGAACCTCGACAAGCCGCTCATCACGACCTGCGGCAGCGGTGTGACGGCGGCCTGCATATTGTTCGCAGCGCGGCTGATGGAGAAAAAGGACGTCACCCTCTACGACGGCAGCTGGAGCGAATGGGGCGCCGACCCCGAAACGCCCAAGGCAACCGGCCCCGCATGAGCGACGAGCAGGCTCCCCCCTCCCCGGAGACAAGGCTGGTCGAAGCCGGCCGTCGCCCGGAATGGACGGGCATCCCCGGTCAGGGCGGAGGCGTCGTCAACCCGCCCGTCTGGCGCGCATCGACAATCCTTTATGACGATGTTGCGCATCTGCACGCCGCGCGTACCGACCAGCACCAGAAATGGTTCTATGGCCGCAAGGGCACCCCTACCCAATGGGCGTTGGCGCAAGCGCTGACCGAAATGGAGCCGGGCGCAGCCGGGACGATGCTTTTCCCATCCGGCGTGGCGGCGATAAGCTGTGCGCTGATGGCGGTGCTGAAGCCCGGCGACCAGTTGTTGATGGTCGACAGCGTTTATGATCCCACCCGAGCCTTCTGCGACAAGGTGCTGCGACCGCTGGGGATCGAAACCGTCTATTACGATCCACTGATCGGCGGCGGCATTACAGATCTTGTTACGGACCGCACGCGCGCCATCTTCCTCGAAAGCCCCGGCAGCCTGACCATGGAAGTACAAGATGTGCCCGCCATCGCCGCCGTCGCGCGCGCGCGCGGCATCACGACGCTGATCGACAACACATGGGCGACGCCGCTCTATTTTCAGGCGCTGTCTCATGGCGTCGACATCTCGATCCTCGCCTGCACCAAATATATCACCGGCCATAGCGACGTGATGATGGGCAGCGTCACCGCCAATGCCGCGACATGGTCCGCCATCCAGTCCACCGCCTTTCTCTTCGGCCAGACCACCAGCCCGGACGATGCGTGGCTGGCCCTGCGCGGGTTGCGGACTCTTGCCGTGCGGTTGCGCCAGCATCAGGAAAGCGCGACGCGGATCGCGAACTGGCTGAGCGAACGCGACGATGTCGGGCGGGTTCTCTATCCCGCCCTTGTGAACAGCCCCGGCCATGAATATTGGCGACGCGACTTTGCCGGAGCGACCGGCCTGCTGAGCTTCACCCTGCGCGGAGCAGGCGATGCGGCGCGCGCGCGCTTCATCGACAGCCTGCGTCATTTCGGTATCGGCTATAGCTGGGGTGGCTATGAAAGCCTCGCCCTGCCGGTCGATCCGCAATCATGCCGCAGCGCGACAAAATGGACGGCCGATGGCCCCTTGACAAGATTGCAGATCGGACTGGAAGATTGTGACGACCTGATCGCCGATCTGGATCAGGCTTTTCGAATATGTCGCGAATAGCGCGGATTTTGGTCGTTTCTGATTCATTTACTCGCTGTTAACCCTCTTCGACGCATTTACTCCACACCGGAGCGTTCGTTGCATCAAGGCAACAGTTGTGTGGTTAATATGGTCAACTCATGCGATTTTTCCTTGTGCGGCGCAAACGAACCGGCCATCAAGACGGCGTTCGCGGTGACCGGCCCAGCCCATGATCAGGGCATCCACAGAGGCAGCGGCCCGAACGCAGGTGGGACGATCAATTGATCGACTCTACGAAGGGAAAATATATCTATGCGTAACATCATTCTTGGTATGTCGGCGCTCGCGCTGGCAGCTGTAGCCACGCCTGCCTTCGCTGACGAAGCGGCTTCGGACGGCTTCACCGTTTCGGGCAGCGTTGCTCTGGTTTCGGACTATCGCTTCCGCGGCGTTTCGCAGACTGGCGAAGAAGCAGCCGTTCAGGGCAGCGTTACCGTCAGCCATGAGTCGGGCTTTTATGCCGGTTTTTGGGGTTCGAACGTTAACTTCACCGGCGGGAGCGAAGCTGAAGTCGATGCAATCGTCGGCTATGCGACCAAGCTGGGCGGCGTGACCGTTGACGGCGGCGTTACCTACTATATCTATCCGGGCGCGAGCTATACGAGCGACTATTTTGAGCCTTATCTCTCGATTTCGGGCGATGTCGGCCCCGCGAACCTGAAGGTTGGCGCGGCTTATGCGTTCGAGGGCCAGAACGCTCTCGCAGACAATTCGATCTTCTATCTCTATTCCGACGCGAAGGTCGCAATTCCTTCCACCCCGCTGACCGTCAAGGGCCATCTGGGCTACAGCAAGAGCGACAACTTCGGTCTGCTGGTTGGTGATGACGACTACATCGATTACTCGATCGGTGCAGAAGCCAGCTGGAAGTCGCTGACCTTCGGTGTTTCCTATGTGAACACCGATGTCACCAAGGCTTTCGGTGTCAAGGAAGGCATTGGCGCTGACGGCGCAGTGCTCTTCTCGGTTTCGGCGGCTTTCTGATCGCCTGATCTCATTTGATCAAAAGAGGGTCGCGGCCATATCGGTCGCGGCCCTTTTTCTTGCCCTGATCAGGCGGAGGCCGCACCGACCGGCTTGGGCCGCCTGAACAGCTCCCGGTCCTCCGGCCCGAAGCCGAAGCGCCAGATGACGACGCAATAGGCCGCCAGTATTGCCGGCACCCCGAACGCCAGCTCCACCCATTCGAGGCGCGCGGGCAAGGCTACGAACGCCGTCCCGACAATCACGGCCACAGCCACCGCCGCAACCAACGCCGGGCGCCATGTCGCGATGTTATGGCGCAGCAAATGCTGGAGGAAGTGGGACTTGACGAGCGAACTCGACCCCAACGCGATCGTCAGCGCTAATGCCGGCGCCGCAGCCAGCACCGGCGCGCCATAGCCTGCATTCTTCACGGCGAGAATCAGAACGAGGCTGAGTAGCGCCTGAAGCGCGATCATCGCCACGGACACCATCATATTGCGGTGACGCGCGAGATAGACCAGCGCGCTCTCGCTCACGACAGCGGGGGCAGCCACGACCTCGGCGGCGAGCAGGCAACCGAGCGCGAGCGTTCCCGCCACGAAATGCGGGCCGACAAGCCCCATCACCGCTTCGCCCGGAATACCCAGCGCCAGCGAAATCCCGACCTGCGCCGCAATGATCCAGAAGCCGACCTGGCTCACCTGCCGCGCGATCGCCGCATGATTATTTTCCGCAAGATTGCGCGTGATGACAGGGCCGAGGATCGGCTCGAAGCTGCTCTTGAGCTTCTGCGGCAGGGAAGCGACCTGCTGCGCCACATAATAGACGCCCACTACCGCCGGACTGACGAATAGGCCCAATATGGCGAGATCGAGACGGCGCGACCCCCATTCTATCGCGTCGGCGGCGGCAAGCGGCATGTTGATCCGTGCCATCCGCCACAGGCGCAACGGATGCGGCCGCCAACCGGGCGCCCACTGGAAATGGCGGACCATTGACCACAGGGCCGCGCCGAAGGCGGCGACCATCGAAAGCACATAGGAAAGGATGAGGCCGTCGCGCAGCGAATAGAAGGAGAATATCCACGCCGCGATACTGATCGTCCATGGCTCTATGATCGCCCGCGCCCGCACGGTCGCGGCAATATCATAACGCCATGCACAGGCGGCCAGCGCGACCTCCGCCCCGGCAACCGCGATGATGATGAGCGGCAAAAGACGGTCCAGCCCATTGAGGCCGCTGTTCGGAAACATGGCATGCGGAAAAAGCATCAACACCGCTGCCGCCAGCGCCGAAAACAACAGTGTCAGCAGCAGCGCATCGGCCAGCACATGGCTTTCGTCACGCTTTGTCTGCGCCAGCGCTCCGGCAAGGCCGCGCTTCAGTCCGACCGTCGCCAGTTGCGCCGCGAACTCGACCACGAGAATCGCATAAGCAAAACGCCCCAGAACATCGGGGCCATAAATGCGTCCCGCAATAAACAGAAAAGGCAGACGCGCGGCTAGGCGCAGCAAAAAGCCGATGACATTGGTGCGGCCGCCCTTGGCGAGCGCGGCGAGATCGCTGTCTTCACGAGCACCCGTGCCCGACGGCTGGTTAGCTGCCAAACCGTTCACCCCTCATGAAATTTGCGCACGATATAAGGCAAGCATGCGGCCAAGTATATCGTCATTCGCTCCGCAGCGGACGGGCCAGCAGCGCGCCGATCATCTCGCGCACATCGAGCTTGCCCTCGATCAGCGCGCACACGCCCTCGACGATCGGCATGTCCACGCCCGCTTCGCGCGCGACATCGCGCAATATGGGCGCGGTGAGCGCCCCTTCCGCCACCGTGCGGCGATTGCCCAGCAGCGCGCTGGCCGCCTGCCCCTCGCCCAGCCCCTTGCCGAAGGAAAAATTCCGCGAATTGGTCGAAGAGCAGGTGAGCACAAGATCGCCAAGGCCGGATAGCCCCGCCAGCGTTTCGGCCCGCGCGCCCAGCCGAAGCCCGAACCGGCTCATTTCGGCGAAACCACGACTGATAAGCGCGGCGCGCGCATTCAGGCCCAACTCCGCCCCTTCCGCCACACCGCAGGCAATCGCCAGCACATTCTTGACCGCGCCGCCGATCTCCGCGCCGATCACGTCGTCGGAAAGATAGGGACGGAATGTGGGGCGCGCTATCCGGTCCGCCATCCTCTGGCCCAGCGCGGCATCGGCACAGGCGAGCGTGACCGCCGCTGGAAGCCCCTGCGCCACTTCATGCGCGAAGGTGGGGCCGGAAATCACGGCGACCGGAGCACCGGGCAATATGCACTCCACCACCTGTGACATCAGCTTGCCCGTGCCTGCCTCTATACCCTTCGCGCACAGGATGAGCGGCACGTCCTTTCTCGGCAGGTCGGCGATAATCCGCCGGAGATGCTGGGCGGGCGTGACGACCATCAGCGCGTCGCAATCGGCAAGGTCGGAGAGCGCGGTTGTGGCAGCAATAGCAGGAGAAAGAGCGATGTCCGGCAGATAGAGGCCGTTCACATGCGCGGCGTTTATGGCATCCGCCACTTCCTGTTCAAATGCCCATAGCCGCACCGGCTCGCCGCCGGCCGCCGCGACCTGAGCCAGCGCCGTTCCCCATGCGCCCGCGCCCACTATTCCGAGCTTCATGCGCCCTGCCCCTCTCGCCTACCGTTTTTCATATTCTTATGCCTTCACCCCCGCGCCGCGCGCCTTTTCCGCGCCCGGATCGAGCGGCCAGCGCGGACGGGCGGGAATATCCATAGTATCGATCAGGCCAAGGCGAAAGCGCTCCACCCCCGCCCAGCCGATCATCGCCGCATTGTCGGTGCACAGCCACAGCGGCGGCGCGACGAACGGCAGCCCCCTGCTTTCCGCCAGTTCCATGAGAGCAGCGCGCACGGCCTTGTTGGCCGCGACGCCACCCGCCACAACCAGAGCGCTGATCCCCTCGCATCGGTCGAGCGCGCGGGCGGTGCGGTCGACAAGGCAATCGACCACCGCCTGGCTGAAGCTCGCCGCTATGTCCTCCACACGATATTTGCCTGTCTCATGGGCGCGCAACACGGCGCTCTTGAGGCCCGCGAAGGAAAAATGCGGTTCGTCGCTGCCCAGCAGGGGCCGGGGCAGCGGTACTACCGCCGCATCGCCCGCCAGTGCCGCCTGCTCCACTGCTGGCCCGCCGGGATAGCCGAGACCCAGCATCTTCGCGGTCTTGTCGAACGCCTCGCCCGCCGCATCGTCGATCGTCGTCGCCAGCCGCCGATATTGGCCAACCCCCTCGACCCGCAGCAACTGGCAATGACCGCCCGAGACCAACAGCAGCAGATAGGGAAAATCAAGATCCCGGTTCGCAAGGCGCGGCGAGAGCGCATGCCCCTCCAGATGGTTGACCGCGATGAGCGGCTTGCCCGCCGCATGGGCGAGCGCCTTGCCTGTCACCAGCCCGACCATCACGCCGCCGATCAGACCCGGCCCGGCGGTCGCCGCCACCGCATCGACATCGGCGAGGCAGAAACCCGCCTCACGAAATGCGGCATCAATCAGCGGCATCAGCGCTTCGGCATGGGCGCGCGCCGCGATCTCCGGCACAACGCCGCCATAGGGGCGATGCTCCGCCTCCTGTGTCGCCAGCTTGTGGGCAAGCACGTCGCCGCTGTCCGTAACCAGCGCGGCGGCGGTTTCATCGCAACTGGATTCGAGGCCGAGGATGATCGTCATTGGCCCTTGCTCTAGTCGCCAAGGGGGCTAGAGGAAAGGCTCTATGAGCATGAGCACTCCCTCAGACCGGCCACTGCGCCTTGGCACGCGCGCCTCCCCGCTCGCCATCGCCCAGGTCAGGCTCGTGGCGCAGGCGCTGCGCAACGCCCATGGATGGAACGAGAACCGGATCGAGATCGTGCCCGTCACAGCGAGCGGCGACAAGGTTCTGGACCGTCCCCTTGCCGACATCGGCGGCAAAGCGCTGTGGACCAAGGAGCTGGACCAGTGGCTGCTGGCGGGCGAGATCGACGCCGCCGTCCATTCGATGAAAGATGTCGAGACGATCCGCCCCGAAGCCCTCGCCATCGCCGCGATGCTGCCCCGCGCCGATGTGCGCGACACAGTGGTGGGCGCGGCCTCGGTCGCGGCGATCCCCCCGGGCGGAAAGCTCGGCACCAGCTCGCCCCGGCGCAGCGCCCAGATAAGGCGCTTGCGGCCTGATCTTTCCGTCGTGCTGTTTCGCGGCAATGTCGCTACCCGGCTGGGGCGGCTTCAGGCGGGCGAGGCGGATGCGACCCTGCTCGCGAACGCAGGACTGGCGCGGCTCGATCAGGCGCATGTCGGAACGCCGGTCGGGATCGATGAAATGCTGCCTGCCCCCGCTCAGGGCGCAATCGGCGTGGAGACGTTGCGGGCCAACGACGCGGTGCGGGGGCTGATCGCTGCCATCGACGACATCGAAACGAGCGATTGCGTCCACGCCGAACGGGCGGTGCTCAAGGCGCTGGGCGGCACATGCCATTCGCCGATAGCCGCGCTTGCGGTCATCGAAGGTTCGCATATCAGGCTGCGCGCCGAAATTCTCTCGCCCGACGGCGCGGAGCGACACCATGAGGAACGCACCCTCGAACGGGGTGACATGGCCGCCGCCGAGGCGCTGGGCCGTGCGCTGCTGGCGCAGGCGAGCCCTGCCCTGCGCGCGCTCTTCGAGCCATGAGCCGCCCTGTCCTGATCCTTCGCCCGCAAACGGGGGCTGACGCCACCGCCGCAAGGGCGCGGGACATGGGCTTGGTCGTCCGCCTTTACCCCCTGTTCGCGGTGGAACCGCTCGATTGGGCACCGCCCAACCCCGCCGCCTTCGACGCACTGATGTTTACCAGCGCCAATGCCTTGCGCCATGGGGGGCAGGCGCTCTCGATCTATCGGGCGCTGCCCACGTTCGCTGTCGGCGAGGCGACGGCAAAGGCCGCGCGAAACGCAGGCTTCGAAAATGCCATCGTCGCGGGGCCGGATGCGCAAGCAACGGCGCAGGCAATAGCGCGGTCCGGCCACAGCACGATCCTCCATCTGTGCGGCGCGGATTTTAACGAACCCGATGCGCAAGGCCTCAGCATTGCCCATATCCCTGTCTACCGCTCAGTGGAAACAGGCGACGCTGGCGGCCTTGTCGACGCCCTCGCAGAGCAACCCGTTGCCCTCATCCACTCCCCGCGCGCGGGCCGGCGCTGCGCCTCCCTTACTCCGCCACATTTGCGCGCCAATATCGGCATCGTCGCCATATCGCCAGCCGCGCTAAAGGCATGCGATGTGGGGTGGGCCGAGGCGCGCTGCGCCCAGAGGCCGGACGATCCGGCAATGCTGGCCATTGCCTTGGAAATATGCCAGAAAGCGGGTTCGCCACCGCACGAAACGGTTTCAGGGACCAGAGATGAGCAGCGAATTTCCCGCGATTGAATCCCCGGTATCCCAAGCCCAGACACCGCCCCCGCTTCGGCAGGAGCGACCGCGCCGTTCCCGGCTTTTCGTCCTCATCCTGCTGCTGTCGGCGTTCGTGGGCGGGATCGCCCTCACCCTCTGGAGCAGGCCGGTGGTCGAAGGCTGGTTTCGCGGGAGCGGCGACCAGAGCGCACAGGACAATACAACCCAACCCCTGCTGACCGACAATAGCGCAGACCCCGAAGCGGCACCGGCGACAACATCATCGGATGTCGCCGCGCTTGAGGCGCGTATCGTTGCGCTCACGGCCAAGCTCGACGCCATTTCGACGCAGGCGGCGGGCGCTGGCGGCAATGCCGCGCGCGCCGAAGGGTTGCTGATCGCCTTTGCAACACGGCGCGCGCTCGACCATGGCGCACCGCTCGGTTATCTGGAAGGAGAATTACGCCTGCGTTTCGGCAATGCCCAGCCGCGCGCGGTCGCCACCATCATCAACGCCGCCCAGGCGCCGGTGACGCTCGTCGATCTTCAGGCCGGGCTGGACCAAGTCTCCCCGATTCTGACTGGCAGCGCCGTGAAGCGGGACTGGTGGGCGGATGCCAAGCGCGAACTGGCCAGCCTTGTCATCATCCGCAAAGCCCATGATCCCTCTCCGGCCCCGCAAAAGGCCATCGAACGCGCAAGAATGATGATAGCGGCGGGGAGAGTCGATGCCGCGCTCAAGGAAATAGAGCGCCTGCCCGATCATCAGAAAGCCGACAACTGGCTGCAAATGGCGCGGCAATATAATGAGGCGCGGCGCGCGCTCGATGTCGTTGAGGCGGCGGCGGTGCTGGAACCGCGCAGTGTGCCGGTAACGCCGCGAGCGGGCGGCCCGACCAACATGCAGGTAGCACCGCCTCCGCCGGGCGCAGCGCCGACGGCGGCCCCCGCTCGATAGTCCTCAGCCCATCTGCCAGAGGATGAAGGCGAATTCCTCAGCGGTTTCGCGGAGAGATTCGAACCTTCCGGACTTGCCGCCATGGCCCGCGCCCATATTGGTTTTGAGCAGCAGCAGGTTGGCGTCGGTTTTTGTGGCGCGCAGTTTCGCCACCCATTTGGCCGGCTCCCAATAGGTGACGCGCGGATCATTCAGGCCCGCCGTCACCAGCAGCGACGGATAATCCTGACGCACCACATTCTGATAGGGGCAATAGGACGCGATAAGGTCGAACGCTTGCGCATCCTCAATCGGATTGCCCCATTCGGGCCACTCGCCAGGCGTCAGCGGCAAGGAGGCGTCCAGCATCGTGTTCAGAACATCGACGAACGGCACATGCGCGACCACCGCGCCCCAAAGCGCCGGATCGCTGTTCATTACCGCGCCCATCAGTTCTCCGCCCGCCGACCCGCCGGAAATGCCGATCCGCCCCGCGCTGGTGAAGCCCCGAGCGATCAGCCCCTTCGCGACATCGACGAAATCGGTGAACGTGTTCGTCCGCTTCTCCAGCTTGCCGTCAAGATACCATTGCTGGCCCAGATCATCCCCGCCGCGAATATGGGCGATGGCATAGGCAAAGCCGCGATCCAGCAGCGAGAGACGCGAGGTCGAAAAGCCCGGCTCTATGGCAAGGCCATAGGCGCCATAGCCATAGAGATAGAGCCTGCCCGAACCATCCATCGGGAAATCGGCGGGATATACGATGGAAACAGGGATGTCGGTCCCGTCCCGCGCCGGGATCGTCAAGCGCTGCGTAGCATATCTCGTCGCGTCATAGCCGGAAGGGATTTCCTGCTCCTTGAGCAGCTCCCATTCTCCCGTTTCGAGATGATAGTCGAAGATGCGATCGGGCGTGACCATCGACTCATAGCCGATGCGGATCTTGTCGACCTCATATTCGGGGTTGTCGTCGAGCGAGGCGGTGTAGCTCGCCTCCGGGAAGCGCAACCGCTTCGCGCCATGGGTTTCATAGTCGCGCAGCTCAATCTGATCGAGGCCATCGAGCCGACCTTCGGTGACGTAAAAGCTTTTGAACAGCGTCACGTCAGTCAGGTAAAAATGGTCGCTCGGCGCGATCAGCTCTTGCCATTTTCCCGGCGTTTCCAGCGCGGCCTTGACCAACCGGAAATTGGGGTGGGTATCGTTGGTGCGGATATAGAGCGCGCCCTCACGCTCATCGACATCATATTCGCGCCCTTCAAGCCGCGCGGAAACAAGGCGCGGCGGCGCAAAAGGATCATCGGCGGGCACCAGCCATGCCTCACTGGTCACATGGTCGCCGGTGCCGATGACGATCCATTTTTCCGACGAGGAGAGCCCGATGGAAACACGAAAGCCCTCGTCATCCTCGCGGAAGATCTCACGGTCCTCCTCAATGGGCTGGCCCAGCACATGCACCCGCGCATTGTCCGTCCGCCACTGGTCATTGGCGAGACTGTAGAGGATCGCCTTGCTGTCGCTGGTCCATACCAGAGCCGACAATGTGCCGGGGATGACATCGCCCAGCATCTCGCCTGTTTCGAGATCGCGGATGCGCGCCTCGAAGCGTTCACCGCCATCGGTATCGACCGCGAAGGCAAGATAACGCCCGCAGGGGCTGACCGATACCGCGCCCAGCCGGAAATAGTCATGCCCATGCGCCAGCGCAGGCTCATCGAGGATGAGCTGCTCCTCGCCCGACCCGTCAGCGGGCTTGCGATACCATTTGCGATATTGCGCGCCGGTTTCGAACGCACGCCAGTAGATCCAGTCGCCGTCCTTTTGCGGCACGGAGCGATCATCCTCCCTGATGCGTCCTTTCATCTCCTGGAACAGCGTCTCGACCACCTCCGCCTGCGGAGCCATGGCCTGCTCGAACCACGCATTTTCCGCTTCCAGATAGGCAATGATGTCGCCGTCCTTTACATCCGGGTAGCCGGGATCGCGCAGCCAGAAATACGGATCCTCTATCACGCGGCCATGATGCTCGATTCGGTGCGGACGGCGCTCGGCCTGTGGCGGGGAAGAATGCGGTCGCGGCTCTGGCTTGGTCATCTGGCTTCCGGTGTTCATGTGTCTGGCGGGATAGCCCGACTGCGCTTATGTATCTCACCAGAGCCATGCTTCAAGGAAATGCGATTGTCCACATCCGCCCCCAATTTCGCCGAACGCCTCTCCGCCCTGCGCCCGGAACTGGCCGCCCGCAAACTCGATGGCTTCGTCGTGCCGCTGACGGACGAACATATGAGCGAATATGTAGGCGACTATGCGCAGCGGCTGGCGTGGCTTACAGGTTTTGACGGATCGGCGGGCTGCGCGGTCGTGCTCATGGAGAAGGCCGCGATCTTCGTCGACGGGCGCTATACGCTTCAGGTGCGCGATCAGGTCGATGGTGCGCTTTATGAATATTGCTCCGTGCCCGCCACCAGCCCTGCAGAATGGCTGGGCCAACAGGTAACCGCAGGCCAGCGCATCGGCTATGACCCATGGTTGCACACGCGCGACTGGGCAGCCAAGACAAGGGAGGCGGTTGGGGCCAAGGGGGCCGAGCTGATCGCCGTCGAGGGCAATCCCGTCGACGCGATATGGACCGGCCGGCCAGCGCCCAGCCTCGCACCCGCCACGCCGCATGCCCTCGAATATACGGGCAAGTCCCATGAGGAAAAGCTCGACGACATCGCCGCGTGGCTAAATGCGCGGCGCAGCGACGCCGCGGTGCTCTCCGCGCTCGACAGCATCGCATGGGCGCTCAATATCCGGGGCAGCGATGTCACGCGCACCCCTGTGGCGCTGGGCTATGCGGTAGCGAAGGCCGATGGCACGCTCGATCTGTTCATGGCGCCGGAAAAGGTGACGGATGCCTTGCGCGCACATCTTGGCAATCGCGTCGCCATTCGCGACCTCGCCCTCTTCGCCGATACGCTGGCTGGCGAATATGGCGGAAAGACAGTATCGGTCGACCCCGAACGCGTTGTCGCCGCCATATGCGAAGCGCTGGAAAGCGGCGGTGCGCGGCTGGACATCACCCGCGACCCGGTGGTGCTGCCCAAGGCGATCAAGAATCCGGTCGAGATTGCGGGGCACGACGCGGCCCAGCTCCGCGACAATGCCGCGCTCGTGCGCTTCCTCCACTGGATCGGCATCGAAGGACCGAAGGGCCGCCAGACCGAACTTTCCGCCGCCGCCCGCCTCCGGGCTTTTCGCGAGGAGACCGGGCAGCTCGTTGACCTCAGCTTTGATACGATCAGCGGCGCGGGGCCGAATGGCGCCATCGTCCACTATCGCGCCGAGGAAAAGACTAACCGCTCTATCGCGCCCGACATGCTCTATCTAGTCGATTCGGGCGGACAATATCGCGACGGCACCACCGACATCACCCGCACCATCGCCATCGGCGCGCCCAGCGAAGAGATGCGCACCCGCTTCACGCTGGTCCTGAAAGGCCATATCGCTTTGGCACGCGCCATCTTCCCTGTCGGCACGCGCGGCAGCCAGCTGGACGTGCTGGCGCGGCGGGCGCTGTGGGAGCATGGTCTGGATTATGCTCATGGCACCGGCCATGGTGTCGGCAGCTTCCTTTCGGTGCACGAAGGGCCCCAGCGCATCGCCACTTTCGGCGGCGGCGACGAACCGCTCAGGCCCGGCATGATCGTCTCGAACGAACCCGGCTATTACAAGGCCGGGGAATATGGCATCCGCACCGAGAACCTTGTGCTGGTCGAGGACCGCGCCGTGGCAGGCGCGGAAAAGCCGATGCTGGGGTTCCGCACATTGAGTCATGTGCCGATCGACCGCGCTCTGATCAACATGGCCTTGCTCACGCCCGAAGAACGCGACTGGCTCAACGCCTATCATGCCGAGGTGCAACAAAGGGTCGCGCCCTTGTTGGAAGTCAATGTCCGCGACTGGTTGCGGGTGGCCTGCGCGCCGCTATGAAGAAAAAATCCATGGTGAGCGATATAATGATTTGGACTCTGGACTGGGTTCCAGAGGCGGTGCGGGGCTTTGTCCGTGATGTGCGGCTGCGCTGGGCCTGTGAGGAAGCCGGGTTGAATTACACGGTCCGCACGATCCCGTTCGAAGACCGGGCGACCAATCATTTGCCTCAGCAGCCCTTTGGTCAGGTCCCGTTTCTCAAGGACGGAGAGATCGAAATATTCGAGAGCGGGGCGGGCGTCTTGCATCTCGCGCGAAAGAACTGTTGCCTGATGCCGACCGACCCCGCCGAAGAAGCGCAAACGATCCAGTGGATCTTCGCGGCGCTCAATTCCATGGAGATGGTGACGGTGCCATGGTGGTTTCTTGGGTCGACTGGCGCGCCGGAAAACGGCCTGCCGGAGTCCCTGCGCGCCTCGATCATCTCGCTGGCCATCTGGGTCGGCAAACACACCAGCCTGGCGATCCGCGGCCAGGAAGACATCCAGGACCTGATCGAGATCAATCGCATGATCATGCAGGGCCTGA
>CAYOZY010000030.1:0-18495 GCA_964408525.1 uncultured Sphingobium sp.
TTTCGTTCGCCCGCGTCCCGTTCGTTGACGAACCGGCACAGGCTGGGACTGGTAGACTGAAGCATGGGAGAGAAGGCATGAATGGAACGGAGATGAAGCAGATCGTCGAAAGGCTGTTCGCCCTTATCGGCGAGGGCGATTGGGATGCGATCGCCGATATGCTGACGGACGACTTCGTTGCAGTCCAGGCCCCCCTCCTGCCCTATTCGGGAGTGTATAAAGGCCGCGAGGCATTGAGGGTTCTGACAGAACGGATCCTGTCCACGGTGACGTTCAAGACGAACACAAGGCTCGATCTTGCAGTCGGGACAGATCATGTTGTCCTTCTGTCCCGCATCGACCTTGAGGACAGGGAAGCGCGCACGGTTCAGGTTGCCGAAACATTCAAGTTTCGGGATGGCAAGATATGCGAAGTGCTTCCCCACTATTTCGACCCGCTGCCAGCATTGCTTGCGGCCCAGAATCAGCGCGGCCCGATTTGCGCGTAACGAGGTTCGCAGCCGATTGAGCGTGGAATGGAAAGTGCTGTCAATGAGCAATGCTAGGTTTGCCGCGATCGTTGGAACATTGATGCTCGTCGAGCTGCTGAGCTCGATGGAAACGAGTATGGTCGTCGCGGCTCTTCCGACGATCGCCCGTCAATTCCACGATCTCACGGGCACCGGCTGGCTGATGGCGGGCTTCGCGCTCGTCCAGGCGGCTTCTGCAGCCATCATGGGCCGCTTTGGCGATTTGTTCGGGCGTAAGCGCGTTCTGGTGATCGTTACCGTGCTCTGCCTTGTCGGCTCGCTGATAAGCGCAACTTCGGACAGCCTGACGGGTGTGATTGCCGGCCGATGCCTGCAAGGTGCGTCAGGCGCTATACTGCCACTCGCTTATGGCATTATCCGCCAAATCGTTGCTGCCCCCAAGGTACCTTTTTGGGTCGGATGCCTTACAGGCGTGTATGTGGTCGGCACCGGTGGCGGCTTCATCGCCGGCGGGTTTCTCACGGAACTGGGAAATTGGCCGCTGCTTTTTCATATCACGGCGGCCTATGCGGCTGCGGTATTGTTGCCGCTGATTTTCATTGTGCCGGAAAGCACGCCAGCGGTTTCCGGTTGGGCCAGTGTCGATCTTCTTGGCGGCGCACTGTTTGCGCCCGCCGTGGCACTGGCCCTTTATGGAATGACGGCACAGCCCGGACTGTTCGGGGCAAGCTGGCTGCCGATATCCTGTACAGTGGCCGGCCTCGCGCTCCTGGCGATATGGTTTTCCTACGAATGGCGTCATGCCGATCCCCTGATCGACGTTCGCCTGCTGGTCAAACCGCCCATCGCGGTAGCCAACGCATGCTATGCCCTGGTTGGCCTCAGCCTTGCCCAGGCGCCGGTGCTGCTCATGTTCCTTATACAGCAACCGCGCTGGACTGGCGTCGGCATGGGCTTGGGCGCGGGCATCGCGGGGCTGATCAAGCTGCCGTCGAACGGCGCCTCGACCGCAGTGTCGCCCGTGGCCGGTTGGGCGTGCGGCCGCTATTCGGGCCGAACGGTGGCAACTGCCGGTGCGCTGATCGGGACGGGCGCACTGCTGTTCCTGACCTTTTATCACCAACAGCTTTGGCAGGCCGTCCTCGCCAGCATTGTCTCAACGGTCTCGACGACCATCCTTCTGGTCGCGGTGCCCAACATGATTATCGAGACGGCACCTGAAGAGCGAGTCAGCGAGGCGACTGGCCTCGCAGTTGTGACGAAGGGCATTTTCGCCGCAATCGGCACGCAGATCATGACGGCACTGCTGGCCTGGCATCAGGTCGGCGACTCGTCAGGAACCCATTTCCCCAGCAGTGACGCCTATGGCAAAGCCATCGGCTTCATGTGCCTGTGCACCATGGCAATGGCCGTAATCACCTACCTTGGCCGCTACTGGATGCAGCGCGGTGCGCGCGAGCTTTCCCTGGCGGCTGATCGATAGAGCGACGGATGCCTTTAGGCGGGCACCCGCAGATGCCGGATCACGGCTTTCGCAGTTGCCGCGAACCCTCTTTTGCCTAGGCGAATATGGACAGCCCGCTAGTTGCGATCCAGTGTTCCCTATCAAGTTTCTGCCACATCCGTATGGAGCATAGTTCATGGTACAGGCCAACTCTTCCGGCCCCTTGAGGCGGTTGCGCGTGCTGGAGCTCGGCCATTTCGTAGCAGCCCCGTTCGCCACACGGCTGCTAGCCGATCTCGGCGCTGATGTGATCAAAGTGGAGCCCCCCACTGGCGATCCTGTGCGCCAGTGGGGCGAGCAGGTCGAAGGCCGGTCGTTGTGGTGGTCTATGCACGGCCGCAACAAGCGCAGCATCGTGGTTGACCTAAAATCGGACGATGGAAAGGCCATCATCCGCAAGATCGCGGCACATTGCGACGTCGTGGTCGAGAATTTTCGGCCGGGCCAGCTTGCGAAACTGGGGTTGGGCGACGATGTCCTGCGAGAGGCCAATCCCAAGCTGATCATCGCGCACATCTCGGGCTATGGGCAGGATGGTCCCTATCGCGATCGCGCTGCCTTTGGCTTGATTGGCGAAGCGATTGGCGGTCTGCGCTATCTGACAAACCAGGCCGGGAACGTCGACACACCGCCGGTTCGCGTCGGTATCAGCATAGGCGACTCGATCGCCGGAATTTACGCCGCGTTCGGGATATGCGCCGCATTGTGGGAACGGGATCAGCCAGGCAGCGACGGGACGGCAAAGACGATCGACGTCGCGCTCACGGAATCGGTACTCAGCCTGATGGAAGGCATGCTTCCGGAATATGGCAAGCTTGGCAAGATCAAGCAGCCGACCGGATCCGCCATCGCAACGGCCGCCCCGTCGAACGCCTATCCCTCCGCTGACGGAAAATGGATCCTGATCGGCGCTAATTCCGAACCTCTGTTTGGCCGGTTGTCGGAATTGGTTGGACACCCCGAATGGCCCAGCGACCCTCGTTTCAAGAGCAATCCGGACCGTGTTGCCAATGCTGCGGTTCTCGACGCAATGATCAGCGAATGGACCAGCCAGCTCGATGCGACCGACATTTTGGACAAGTTGAACGCTGCCGACATTCCCAATTCCACCGTCTATACGGCCGAAGATTGCGCGCATGATCCGCAATATGCGTTTAGAGACGCAATATTGGAGGTCGAGGACCCAATGCTGGGCGCGATTCTTCAGGCAGGCGTTTTCCCCGTGATCAAGGAAAATCCTGGTACGATCCGGTGGACTGGCCCGGCTATCGGTCAACATGGGGATGAGATAATGCGGGAGATAGAGGCAAGGGAGACAGCAGGATGAGCGAGCAGGTGGAATTGGTCGAAGTGGGCCCGCGCGATGGATTTCAATCGGTAGGCCCGTTCATTCCGACCGACCAGAAGATCGCCATATTGGAGGCCCTGTACAGGGCGGGGATCCGCCGCGTCGAAGCGACATCCTTTGTCAGCACCACAGCCGTCCCGCAATTGGCTGATGCAGCCGATGTACTCGACGCGGCGGCGCAGTTGCCCGGTCTGGATGCGCAGGTACTGGTGCCCACCGCGCGCCAGGCTGAGCGTGCCATCGAGGCGGGCAGCCACCATCTCGCCTTCGTGCTATCCGTTTCAGAGCGGCATAATCGCAGCAACGTCCGCCGCGCGCCCCGTGAATCGGCCGAGGAATATCGGCGGATCACGCAGATGATGCCCGCGAAAGGGAAACTCCGGCTGAACCTCGCCACGGCATTTGATTGCCCCTATGACGGCGAAGTCGATATGCTTGAGACGCTGGACCTGCTCGATCTGCTTGTTCCCATGGCGCCGCAGGCTGAAGTCGCCCTCTGCGACACGACGGGGCGGGTTTCGCCAAATCATGTTCGTGCCCTGTTCGAGGCAAGCATGCAGCGATTTCCGGAGGTCCGGACATGGGCCTTCCACGCTCATGACACTTACGGACTGGGTGCCGCGAACGTACTGGCCGCCTGGGATGCAGGTGTTCGGGTCGTCGATGCATCGGTCTCCGGCCTCGGCGGCTGCCCCTTCGCACCGGGCGCGACGGGCAATGTAGCGACCGAAGATCTGGTGTGGATGTTTAACGGCATGGGCGTTAGAACCGGTGTCGATCTTGATGGCCTTGCTTCGGTCGCACGCGTTGTTGCCGCGCTGCCCGGTGCGCAAATCGGGGGCCGCGTGCGCGACGCCTTGTCCGCCCGTTCCTGTCTCGAAGAAAGCGCGTAATGACCGCACAACATCCACGCACATTGTTCCAGAAAATCTGGGACGCCCACCTTGTTGCGGATCTGGAGAGCGGACAGAAACTGCTCTATATCGACCGCCATCTGGTGAACGAGGTAACGAGCCCGCAGGCGTTCGACGGCCTGCGTCAAGCGGGACAGAAGGTCCGGCGGCCTGACTGCACGATTGCGGTGGCCGATCACAATGTTCCGACCGACAATCGTGCAGGGGGCGTCGCCGCAATCCGTGACGCCGCCAGCCGCCTTCAGGTCGAGACGCTGGAACGCAATGTCGCGGAATTCGGCGTGCCCTATGTCCCGCTTGTCAGCCGCCGCCAGGGTATTGTCCATGTCATTGGCCCCGAACTCGGCCTGACCCTTCCCGGAACGACGATCGTGTGCGGAGACAGCCATACGGCAACCCACGGAGCGTTCGGCGCGCTGGCCTTTGGCATCGGGACGTCCGAGGCGGAACATGTGCTCGCCACGCAAACGCTGCAGCAGCAACCGGCCAAGACCATGCTCGTTCGAGTGGAAGGGCGGCTCGGCCCCCTGGTCAGTGCCAAGGACCTTATCCTTGCGATCATCGGCCAGATCGGCACGAACGGTGCCGGTGGGCATGTGATCGAATATGCGGGCGAGGCGATCGAGGCGCTCGACATGGCGGGGCGGATGACCGTCTGCAACATGTCCATAGAGGCAGGCGCGCGTGCAGGCATGATCGCGCCGGACGAGAAGACCTTTGCGTATCTGCGCGGCCGCCCCCTGGCCCCGGCGGGTGCGGCATTCGACGCATCGGTCGAACGTTGGAAGACTCTGCGCAGCGATCCTGACGCGCGATTCGACCGCAAGGTGGTGATCGACGCAGCGGCCATACAGCCGATGGTTACGTGGGGAACCAGCCCCGAAACCGCCGTGCCGGTGGGTAGCGCCGTTCCCGATCCGGCTCTTCTCGACAATCCCGCACGCAGGCACCAGGCGGAGAAGATGCTCGAATATATGGGCCTCACCCCTGGCACCAGGCTTGCGGGACTGCCGATCGACATGGTGTTCATCGGCAGTTGCACCAACGGCCGGATCGAGGATCTCCGGGCCGCGGCCACCATCGCGCGTGATCGCCATGTGGCAAGCGGTGTCCGCGCGCTGGTCGTGCCCGGATCAGGCGTGGTTAAGGCACAGGCCGAGGAGGAAGGTCTCGATCGGATCTTCATCGACGCCGGGTTTGAATGGCGCGATGCGGGGTGCTCGATGTGTCTTGGCATGAACCCGGACCAGCTTCTGCCGGGTCAGCGATGCGCCGCCACGTCAAACCGAAATTTCGAGGGTCGCCAAGGGCCAGGTGGCAGGACCCACCTCATGTCTCCCGCCATGGCGGCCGCAGCAGCCATAGAGGGTGCTATCGTCAACCCGGAGGGAGACAGCCTGTGACGCCCTTTATCACGAATGCGGGCATCGCCGCCCCCTTGCCGCTTGCCAATGTCGACACCGACAAGATTCTGCCGGCGGTCTACATAAAGACGATCAGCCGCCAGGGCCTTGGTCAGGCACTGTTCGCCAGTATGCGCGGCCCCGACTTCATTCTCGATACCGCGCCATGGAACAAAGCAAACACGCTGATCGCGCTGGAGAATTTCGGGTGCGGGTCAAGCCGTGAACACGCGCCCTGGGCATTGCTCGATTTCGGCATACGATGCATCATTGCACCAAGCTATGCCGACATATTCTACAACAACTGCTTCAAGAATGGCATCCTTCCGATCACGCTACCTCGTGAGGACGTGGTCGCACTTGTCGATCGTGCCGGGGATCCTGCGCACGCCTGGGTAGAAGTGGATCTGGAAGCTCAGACCGTGCGTCTTGACGATGGCCTGACCCTGGAGTTCGAGATAGATCCCGCGCGCAAGCACATCTTGCTGACCGGTGCCGACGATATCTCCCGGACACTCGCGGTCGAGGCGGAGATCACCCGCTTCGAGAAGAGGCAGGCTGAGCGTTCGTTGATCCCGCCGATACCGCTGGATGTCGCCAGCCTCTGACTCAACAGGACGATCAGTCGCGGGAAAATATCTCTTCAAAACACATGACCTGTGCGTCGGTGAAATCCATCGCGTCCGATATGGCGAGGCTTGCCGCAGCTTCGGCGAAGCCCTTCAGCGCCGCATCGACATCGTCCAGCTCGTAAATGGCGACATAGCGATGTCGAGGCTCGGTTCCCGGGTGGCTGACCTGCGCGGCATGGCGATATCGCTTCATCCCCGCGATACCTGGCAGCGCCATGATTTCAGCGGCATGCACACCATCGTACCACACATTATATTCCGCTTCCCGCTCGGCAGACACAGGATTCGAAAAGGCGAGCAATTTACCGGTACGAGCCATCATATTCTCCTTCAGTCCGAACGATCCCGCCCCAGTTATTCCTGTCTGTTGATCACCTATTCGATCACGCCCGCATCGCGCAGCGCGGCGATTTTCCCTGCATCGTATCCGATGGACTTCAGTGCCGCTTCTGCGCTCCATGTCGTGCCCGGCATGACGGGAAACACCGTATTCAAGCCGGAATAACGCGGAGCGGCCATCGGCTGCATGACGCCATCGACTTCGGCAAACGCGGTCCGTGCCTGATTATGAGGATGTCGCGCGGCCTCGTCGAAATCCAGGATCGGTGCAAAGCAGGCATCGGTCCCTTCCAGAAGCTCGCACCATTGATCCCGCGTCTTTTTCCGGAAAATAGCGGCGAAGCGCTCTTTCATCTCCGGCCAGAGCGCACGGTCCCACTGATCGGGGAGGTCTTGCTCCGCCCCCAGGCCGATAGCATCGGACAACAGGCGGTAAAACTGGGGTTCGACCGGCCCTATGGCAATCCAATTGCCATCCGCTGTCTCGTAGCTGTTATAGAAATGAGCGCCGGTATCGAGGAAGTTCTCGCCGCGCCCTCCGTCCCAACGCCCGCTGGCGCGAAGGCCCCATATCAAGGCGGCGAGCGTGGCGGAACCATCCGTTATGGCTGCGTCCACGACCTGCCCTGCCCCACCGCTCCGGACATGCAGCAGCGCAGACAAAATGCCGAAAACCAGCATCATCGAGCCGCCGCCGAAATCCCCCACCAGGTTGAGCGGCGGTATCGGACGCCCTCCCGCCTCGCCTATGGCGTGCAGCGCGCCGGACAAGGCGAGATAATTGATGTCATGGCCAGCAGCCGCGCTCAGGGGCCCGTCCTGACCCCACCCCGTCATGCGACCGTAGACGAGCTTAGGATTGTCCTTCAACAGCACGTCGGGGCCCAGCCCCAACCGTTCCATCACGCCGGGACGGAAGCCTTCGACCAGCCCGTCCGCGCTTTTCACCAGGTCGCGGACAATAGCGATGCCATCCGGCGATTTCAGATCGACCGCGATGATCTCGCGCGAACGCAGCAGAACATCCTTCGATACTTCGAAGCGTGCCCTCTCCCCCTGTCCGGTGCGCTCGATGCGAATGACCTGGGCGCCGTGATCAGCCAGCATCATGCAGGCGAAGGGACCCGGACCGATGCCGCCAACTTCGATAATACGAACTCCGTCGAGCGGCGCCGTCAATAGTCCCTCCTCACTGTGTCCCTGCCACCCAGCGGACCTTGGTCGCGGCCGGCGCAATGCCGGCCGTCCCCAGTCAGGCCGCGATGCTGTAAACTCTTTCAGCAGTTCCGCGCAGCATCGCGTCCTGCTCCTGCGGGGCGTAGTCGGCCGCGATACGCTTAAAAGCATTCCACAAGGTCACGAAGTCGCAGCTGGGAGATTCAACCGGGAAATTGCTCTCGAACATGCAGCGATCCGCCCCGAATGCGTCAATGGCAGTCGTGATGAAAGGGCGCCAGGCGTCCGCTATTTCCTCGGACGAAGCAGGCGTCTCGCGATGATCGAAACCAAAACCGCAGTTGCCCATTCCCAGGCCGCCAAGCTTCATTACCACATTCTGACATTCCGAAAGCTTTCGGATACTGGTTTCCCAAGTTTTGAAGACACCATCCAGATCGTCCGCATAGCTGCCGATGCGCATGATGCCGCCCAGGTGATTGAGGATGATAGGCTGGTCTGGAAATGCCTTGGCCAGATCGGTAATATCGTCGATCTGCGGATGAAGGATGAACGTGTCGAACGTCATCTTGTGATCCTGCAGGCGCTCGAAACCTGCCCTGAACTCTCGCGATGCAAAAAAGCCTTCGGGAATATTCAGCACGTTCGGAAAAACGCCGGCGGGATCGAGGGGCGCCATCTGACGAATGCCCCGCACCCGGCCGCCACCGGCCTCGACATGAGCGGCAAGTATATCTGCGATGTCCGGCAGTTGCAGGCTGGCGCCCACAACGAGCGCAGCACAGGCGCGCGTCGTCCCGTAGCGACGGCTGTCCGCCATGGCCGCCTGGCCGCGCGCGAACTCTGTCTCGCCGATCGCCTGCCAGCCCGGCTTCGCATCGGCGCGGTAAAAGGCGAATGCCTCCAGAAAAACGGAGCTAACGATGTTATGGCCGCTCGCTGCCTCCGCCATATATTCTTCGATCATGAAGCGCTTCCGCGGGAGCGCATCCATCATCGGATCAACGCCCTCCGGCACATGCCAGAGGTGATGGTGCGAATCACAAATCGCCACTTCGGGATTGATTGCGGCCTCGCCAGTCATGTCTTCTCCTACGCGAATTCTTGGATTGATTGATAACGACAAATCGGGAAGTGAGTGATTGATCGGAAAAAACGCCGAGAGCGGCAAACGTCCATAGAAGACTTCTGATCATTCAGCCTTGAACGGGTTGAGCTGTGGCGCATTCCCAATCAGAGCGCGCGCACCAGCGAATGTCCATTCGCCTTTGGGCAAGCAAGCATTTCTGCAGCCCGGAGCGGTAGTCACCCCGCTTGCCAGGCATGCGGATGGATTACGAGATAGCGTAACCGCGAGACCAGCCTACACCATTCGTCAAAAGTGCTCGCGACAGCCCGATGCTAACCCACTGTGGCGGGAGAATCCCGTGCCGGCGAGAAAGTAGACTGGACGTCGAAGCAGGCTGCCATTTTTCGAGAGGTTTGGCGATGCTTTGTCGACATGCTCGACATGATTGCCGGATGATTGCCGGCCTCTGTCCAAACCAGACGCCAGCGCGATAAAGAGGGAGGAATATAAATGATAAGGCTTACAAAGACATATATGCTAGCGAGCGTCGGCCTTCCGGCCCTTTTGTGCGGGGTATCGGCTGAGGCTCAGGATGCGCCTGCTCCCAATGAGGTCCAGGATATCGTCGTCACGGCACAGCGCACGTCCGAGTCGTTACAGAAGGTTCCCATCGCGGTCTCGGCGATCAGCAGCGATCAGTTGGTGGCCAGAGGCCTGACGAACACCGCAAGTCTCGAGGGCGCGATTCCCAGCCTTACGATGAACAAAATCGGCACCGCGACCGTGGCTTATCTACGCGGCGTTGGTTCCAACGCAACCGATCCTGCCAACGAGCCTTCGGTCGCGACCTATGTCGATGGCGTGTACAACCCATCACCGATCAGCAACCTGTTCGCGTTCAACAACATTGAGCGTGTTGAGGTTCTGAAGGGACCTCAAGGAACGCTGTTTGGCCGTAACGCGACCGGTGGCGTGATCCAGATCGTCACGCGTGATCCCAACCAGGCGCTCGGGATGGAAGCGAGCCTCGAATATGGCAATTATAAGACCGTTTCGGCCAGCGCCTACCTGACCGGCGGTATCGCTCCGTGGCTGGCCGCTGACCTCGCGGTCACATACACCAACCGAGGCGACGGTTTCGGCCGAAACCTGTTTACCGGGGCAGAAACATTTAAAAAGCGTGACTTGGCTCTCCGCTCCAAATGGTTGCTTACACCGAGCGATGCTACCCGCATCACGATTGCGCTCAGCTATTCCCAATTTAACGGTTCGTCGCTCGACTTCCAGCAGACTCCAGAAACACGGGCAGTTTCGGGTATTCCCGATCCGGGCCGCTTCAACGTCAACTCCGACGTAGCATCAGTCGTGAAATCAATGCGCTATGGCGCATCGCTTAAGATAGAACAGGATCTGGGCTTTGCGCAGTTCGTGTCCACCACTGCGTATAACAAGTTGAAGGAACCCTATTTCTGGCTCGATACCGACACGAGTCCTGCACCTGTCATCCTTCCGAACGCAAAGGAAGGCTTCTGGAACTACTCGCAGGAATTCCAGCTGATCGGGAAGTCTGGGCGGCTCAAATGGCAGGTCGGCGCGTTTCTGTTCAAGCTCAAACCCAACTTCGATCTGTTTCTGGGCGGTTTTGTTGCCGCGCCTTTCGATCATATCAACATCATCGGCCGACCGATTACCAACTCGGTCGCGGGATATGGTCAGGCAACCTATGACCTGACCGACGACCTGCACATCACCGCGGGGCTGCGCTATACGCATGACCGGCTCAGGATGAGCGGTGAAACGGACGGTCCCACCGGTACACCACTGTTTGTTGCCGTTCCACAGCGTACTTCGACCAGCAAGCCCACATGGCGGCTCGCTCTCGACTACAATGTCATACCCGACGTCCTTGGCTATGTTTCATATAACCGAGGTATCAAGAGCGGTGGTTTCAACTCGTCGGCTCCCGCTGACCCGGCTTTCCGGCCGGAAATTCTTGACGCCTACGAAGTCGGCCTCAAGACGATGCTGTTCGACCGCAGGCTCCGCTTCAACATAGCCGCCTTCTACTATGACTACAAAGACCTGCAGGTTACAGTGCAGAATACGTCCGGCACTGGGAACGCCGCGCAAAACGCGGCAAAAGCCAGGATTACGGGTATCGATGGAGACTTCGAAGCCCTTCTCTTCCCGAATTTCACTCTTTCGGGTGGATTTAGCTTCCTCAACTCTAAATATCGCGAATATCGAAATCCCGTCGTTTATCATCCGTCAGGCGCCCAGATTCTCCCGGCACCCGACGTAACGGGTAACGATCTGGTCAACGCGCCGAAATTCACCGGAAACGTCTCTGCGGCGTACCGGATTCCAACCAGTTCCGGTGACTTCAATATCCGGGGAACCGTGCTCAGGAAGGCGGTGTCCTATGCAACGCCGGACAATGCGGAAACCTTCCCGGCCTACACGTTGGTTAACGGGGTGGTCGGATGGACGTCTCCTGACGAGCATCTTGGTGTGCAGTTCTGGATCAATAACGCCTTTGACAAGCGTTACTACATCACGCGGATCCAGACGTTCTTCGGCTGGCTCCAGACCGATGCCGATCCGCGCACCTATGGTGTTCGGGTTAACCTGAAGTTCTGATGATATGCGGGTGCGATACTTCGTTTGACGGAGTATCGCACCCCGAAATTGAACAGCATGGGCTAGGATGGCTATGGCATCGCGTCAGGGAGTTATGGAATTCTATCCTTTGCCGCGCGTATCCTATGGGATAGCCGCGGCAGAGGCGGTGACCGCGGAGGGGGAGCGCCTAGGCGCGAAAAGGATCGCGCTGATCGCCAGCACCACGCTCGCGCGAAAAACGGACGAGATCAGGCTGATCGAACGGGCGCTCGGCTCGCGGCATGTTGGCACCTTTACGGGCGTACCGGCGCACGCACCGGAGACGGCGGTCCTGAAAATTGCCGAGCCGCTGCGTAAAGCCAGGCCGGATCTGCTGGTCTCTGTCGGTGGCGGGTCGGTCAATGACGCTACCAAGGCGTTGCTATCTTGTATCGAATTTGACGTTCACGACCTTGCCACGTTGGCCCGGCATCGCGCCCGATGGGAGAATGGCAGGCCACAGCCCGCAGACTTTGCGCCCGAGACGCCGATGATCGCCGTCCCCATTTCGCTTTCTGCCAGCGAGTTCGCCCCCATGGGCGGCCTGACGGACGAGAGCACGGGCATCAAGAACACCTATGGCAGTCGCAAGCACAAGGTCGCGGCGGTGATCTTCGATCCCGATATCACGCGACACACGCCGGAGAGCCTTTGGCTGTCCACCGGCGTCAAGGCTATCGATCACACTGTAGAAACCCTCGGGTCGCTGCGATCCAATGACTTCTGCGACGGCTTGGCGGCGAGTGCTCTCCGATTGATGGCGGATGGACTAACGTCGGTAAAGGCCGATCCTGCCGATCGCGATGCACGTCTCAAGTGCCAGATGGGAAGCTGGCAGGCATCAATGCCGCTTGCGCACACGCCCATGGGACTTAGCCATGTGTTGGGATACGCCTTGGGTTCGCTGCACCATATTCCGCACGGAATCACGTCATGTCTTTCGCTGCCCGCGGTCTGCCAATGGAACAGCCTAGAGAACGGTGCCCGCCAGCAGCGCATCTCCGAGGTGCTCGGCCAGCCGGAGCGCCCCGCTTCCGACCTGCTGCGCGAACTGATCGGAAGCTTGGGCATGCCTACGAGGTTAAGCGACGTAGGCGTATCGCGCGCGGATTTGCGCGCGATCGCGGAAGCGTCGATTGGCGGAATCTATATCCCCGCGAACCCCAGACCGATCACCCGCGTCGAGGACATCATCGAGGTTCTGGAAATCGCACTCTAGACGTTGATCATTTCAGGCTTAATTAGCCCGGAAAGTCATTCGCGGCCTCAACGCCATGGATGGGGCCTTTCCACGGTTGCGGCGAAAGCGCAAAGCGCATCTGCTTCGACTCACCAGTCTCCCGCAGAGCGGGAAACAGGCGGGGCTCACGCCAGGGACGCCCGAGGACGTCTCCCGCCATGCGAAGATCCTTGCAGCGTGGCACTAAGCGCCATCTATGGCCACGATCGGCCCCTATTCGCCAATCGGATGGGACTTGCCGCTGGGGTCGGGCAGCGCCATCACAATGTAGCGATCGATCAATTCTTTGGGTGTGCCAAGGCCCGTCATGATCTGACGCACGACAAGTTCGCGATAATCCGGCTGCTCAGAGCCGTTCAGTATCGTGATCATGGAGGCGAACAACGTCCCCACGACCAGATCCCGCCCTACTGCCGGGGAAGGACACTGAAACTCGCCGACCCTGATGCCTTCTTCGATCGATCGCCCCGTATGTTCCAGCGAGCTTTTGCCGAAAAGCGGGCCCGACACATTCAGGTGGACCATTGCCCACCCCCAGACAGGGTCCTCTGCGGTGCGGGACAGATAATAGCGGATGGCAGCCATGGTCCGCTCGGCGCCAGGCTTCATCTGACCGATAATGGAACGGACGTTATCGTTGAGATCATGAGTTATTTCGAAACGAAGGGCATCGAAAAGCTCATCCAGGCTTGAGAAATAATTATAGAAGGTGCCTCGCGAAACGTGGCTCTCGCGATAGACTTCCTCGACACTCGTGAGATGCCCTTCCGGTCGTCCCATCAGATCGAAAGCCGTGCGCAGAATATCGGCCCGGGTCCGGGCGCGCTTTTCCTGTCCGATCTGGGCGCGGCGTTCCACGCTGATGCTTCGCTTCGTCTTTATTAGTCCACTCATGACAGCATTTCTGATGCACCGCCGATTCTTATGATCGGCGTGATATCCTTGTTGCCGCTGAATATGTCCAGCCAGGAAGTTATGTTCCAGCCCCCATCAGGCATTTGATCATCACAGCACGCATCCATGCAGGGATGCTCCAACGCAGGATGCCAGTGGACGTCGCATACCTTATCCGGGCTTCCCGACGAAGCATGGCGTTGGCTGAGTCCTGACTTTCGAAAAGCCTGACCGCCGCGTGGCGGGTGGACGACGATGCACGTCGAATCGCCGAGACCGGTCAGATCGTCGGCAGTCATCCCAACGCCCGCCGCAGCGCCGTGGGTCGAAAGGGGAACGCGGGCCCAGGCCACTGGCATATTTCGCAATGACTGCATATCTATAGTTGACGTCCTGGCTGACGTCGGCATGCGCCCCCTCCCGCTCGTCCCGCCCCGCCCAAACACGGCCACGCGCATTCTCCCTCAGTGTCTTTCCTGAGCCATGGCAGCCAAGCCACTCGGGCGCATTCCTTTATTCGACAAACCGCTCTTGACGGATCGCAAGGAGAGGTATAAGTTTCGTTTTGTTCAATGTGTCAATATGACAAACAGTCCATATAATTTGGCGTTAACGGATAGCGATCGAGATTAGGAAATTCCAGCTCCACAAAAAGGAATGATAACCTCATCGGTGCTGGCATGAATTTGTTCTCAACTGGTTAGGTATTGGGTCCTTCACAACAAACGGTATGTCGCCGCGCAAGGATGAAGGAGAACCGAGTTCATTGAGTTATGCCTAAACGTCAAGATTTAGGGGATATCGAGAGGAGAAGCAGGATGGCTGGTGCACGACACCCCTGGGGTTCACTGGGACTTGATTTGGTTACCCTCAGAGTATTTGCCGCCACGGCAGACGAAGGCAGTCTGGCAAAAGCTGCTGAGCGCGAGGTAATCGCACTTTCGGCAATTAGCCGCAGAATATCCCAATTGGAAGCGCGTAGCGGAGTTCAGCTCTTCGACCGGCGTGACCGGGGTATGTCTCTCACGCCGGCCGGCGAAGTGCTTATGGAGCGACTCCGCCACGTCTTCTCGGCACTTGATCAGGTCGCGCTCGATCTCGACGCAATGCGCAAGGGCACAAAGGGCATCATTCGTCTGCATACCCACATGTCGGCGATTTCGGACGGATTGGCAGGAGAAATCGCTGCCTTTCTCGCGGAGCATCCTGGACTGGACGTCCAGATCGAGGAGCACACGAGCGCGGATGTCGTCCACGCGGTCAACACGAGCAATGCTGATATCGGCCTGTATTCCGGCACCGTCGATACAGAAGGGCTGGAATCACTGCACTGGCGCGAAGACAAGCTCGTCGTGATCATTCCGAAGAATGATCCCCTGGCAGATGGCCGCCCTGTGCATTTCGCTGATATTGTGGACCGGCCTTTCATCGCCATGCAGCGCGACAGCTCGCTCGTCGGCCTATGCCGGCATGAGGCAAGGCTGTTGGGTCACTCCTTGCAGGAACGGGCTTATGCGACCGGCTTCGACAGCGTCCGTAAGATGGTTTCTGCCGGTCTGGGCGTTTCAATTGTCCCGGCCAGCAACATAATCGACAGCTACATCGAAGATTCGCCTCTCACCGCCAGACCATTGAATGAAACTTGGGCGCGGCGTCCATTGATGCTTTGCGCAAGATCGTTCAAGTTCCTGCCGACCGCGACGAAGCTTCTCGTCGACTGGCTTACGAAACGAGACAATGTCGAGTGCGCCACCAGGGTCTCGTTCCCCCGCCCCATGACGGCGGCCAATTCGGATAACGTCCGTCCGCTCGCAGCCGTGGGCGCCTAGAGCGCCACGCCTGACAGGTTCAGGATTGCACGATAATCTCGCCCTTCGCCACTTGCTGCCTCAGCAGGTGGCGAGATATCTTCCCGCTCGCAGTGCGCGGCAAGCTCTCCACGAACAGGATGCGCCGGGGCGATTTAACCCCCGAGAGAGAGGAACACCGCTCCCTGATGATCTCTCTATCGCATTGGCCCTCGACATAGGCGGAGACCTCGGTCTGACCGTTCTCGTCCACTACGCCGATCACCGCTACTTCCCGTACGCCTTCGACCTCTCTGATCATGCTTTCGATCTCGGACGGCAGCACGGTTTCGCCGCCGATGACGATGATATCCGCGCTGCGATCCGCGATGAAAAGATAGTTTTCCTCGTCCAGATAGCCCACGTCGCCGAGCCGCAACCATTGCCCATCTCTGAGCGCGACGGGCGCTGGCAGCGGAACGTTGGGTCCGAGATAGGCATAGGTCGTCATCGGGCCTCGGACATAGATATCGCCGAGCTGACCCGCCGGAAGGGGGCGGCCGTGGTCGTCGAAAATGCCGATCTCTGTCGAGAAGTAGGCCCGGCCTGCGGCTAGGGGCCGTATCGATAGGTCCTCCGGGCGAAGGCAGGCGACATGACCTGCTTCCGTCGCGGAATAGAGACTGTATAGCCGGAGCGCCGGAAAACGCGCCATTAGCCGCTTGCGTATGGGCAACGCCAGGGAGGCACCTGCCGTGAAGATGGTGAACGGATGCGTCACCTCCCCCGCGTGCTCACTGGCCATACCTAGCATGGTGGGCATCAACATCAGATTGGTGGCGCCGAAACGCTCACAATCCTGCCAAAGCGTTCCGGCGTTGAACGGGCTTACGACCACCGTGCCGCCGACCGTCAACTGCGTCAGCGCCATTTGCAGCGCGGCATGCGCGAGCGAACCAGTCGCCAGATGCACATCGGCGTCAGTCAGCCGCATCTCGGTTGCCAGTTCCTGATAGACCAATGCGGATGCGCGCTGGCTGGCAAGGGTCTTTTTTGGCCTCCCGGTGGTGCCTGACGAATGACGAAGGCTGAGCGGGGCCGTCTCATCACCAAAGAGCGGGGGGAGCTCACCGGACGCTGCGGCAAAGACGTCCTCGACCGTCGTGGCGTGCTCGCCTACGACCATCGCCGGCCTTATCTCCTCCAGTTCCAAACGAACCGCGTCCGCGGACATGGTGGGCGGAAGGCTGACATGAACCGCGCCCAGTCGAGCGATCGCTAGGAAGAGTGGCAAATGTTCCCAACGATTTGCCATGATGACGACCAAGGCCCTGCCCGCGCGGAGCCCCAGCGCATGAAGGCCACCGGCAAGTCGATCGGTTGCCTCCATGATCTCGCGGTAGGTCAGGTTCCGGGTGCCTGAAACCAACGCGCTCTTCTCCGGCTGCAACACGGCCCATTTGGCGACCATCCGATATGGCAGCAAGGAACGGGAGAAATGCCCGGCCGCTGGCCTTTCAACGGTGCCATAGTCCATTGCGTCAGGCCTGACAGACGGTTCAGAGATCATCGCGCTATCTATCCTCTTACCGGATTGAAAAATGAGTGCAGGGCGCCCTTATGTCCATCGGGCAGAAAACAACTCTCAGTTCGTCGGATCCCGCCGGATGACCCTCGCCGTCGCGAACCCCGGGCCTGATGGTTTCGCATCGGCTACCATTTCAGGACGTCATAGCTCGCATCGTCGGGCATCCGCCCGCCCATTTTCTGCGGCATGCCCCACGGACCGATGTCCCAGTCCCCCGAGTCCTGATAGTCGCGGAACCAGTCGCGCGCGATTTTGCGGTGCGCCACCCGCCATTCATCGTCGCGACGCTCAAAACGATCGAGATAGCGCGCCCCGATGACGTAATCATAAGGGGTGCCATCCTCCCGCAGCGCCCGATGATAAGCCTGCAAATAGGTTTCCGAATATGCGGTGTCGCCATCTATGCGGATCAGGATATTGCCCGCCATGTGCTGTGTCTGCTGCATCTCCAGCAGCTTGTTGATCCCCCATTCGGCGAATTCGGCGAACGAGCCGACGAACAGGCCATGATCGTCCGTCGCATCGTCCCAAAAGGTTGTTTTCGCCAGCGCGCGATCGCACCGGTCAATCGCCCGGAACCAGCGAAAAATGCAATCCCGTATCGCCTCGCGATCGCCCATCTCCAGGGCGAACTTGGATGCCTTCATTCCTTCCACGGCGCTTTGCCTCATTCGCTGTTACAGATACCGCGCCAGCTTGGCAGTTGAGACCGAAGGCACCAGTGTCGAGCGAAGAAGCGAGAGTTACGCCAATGGCAATCCTGCCCTCAGGAACAGGGACGGACAGGCAATCATTCCAAGGTTAACTAAGGCGGACGGAGTCAATCGACCATTGACAGATTGGCAAGATTCGCCACCTCGCTGGTGGGATATGCTGAAAGCATGGTCTTAGCAAAAGGGTCTTTCGACAGGACCCTTGAGCCGGACTGTCCATCGCACATATTTTCGGCAATCTTGCGCCTGCCGGTATGCTTAGGAGTTTGAAGTGGCAAACGATCGATTTGAATATACTGGCGTCAACCATGTCGCCCTTGTCACAGACGACATGGCCATGACGGTAGATTTCTACTGCAACGTGCTGGATATGAAGCTGATAAAGACAGTCGATCTTCCAGGCGGGAACGGCCAGCATTTCTTCTTCGAGGCTGGACCGAATGTGGGCATTGCCTTTTTCTGGTTCCCCGACGCGCCGCCCCGCGCGCCTGGCATCGCCTCGCGCCATCTCGATTATGGCAAGCTTGGCAACCGCACTGCGGTCGCATCCATGAATCACCTCGCCCTGGACATTCCGGGCGATCGTTTCGAAGAATATATCGAGCGCCTTGATAGTCGCGGCGTGAAATACTTCTTACTCAATCATGAAGATACTGAGCGTCATCGCACAACAGAAGTTACGGAAAGCACGTGGGTTCGTTCCATCTATTTCAACGACCCTAATGGCATTCTGCTGGAGCTGGCCACTTTCCCGCGT
>CAYOZY010000031.1:0-18281 GCA_964408525.1 uncultured Sphingobium sp.
ATGAACACGATGCAGGGCGCATTCTTCTTCGCCTGCTCAAACATGTCGCGCACACGGCTCGCGCCCACGCCGACGAACATTTCGACGAAATCGGAACCGGAAATGGTGAAGAACGGCACGCCCGCCTCGCCCGCGATGGCGCGCGCGAGCAGCGTCTTGCCGGTGCCGGGGCTGCCGACCAGCAGTGCGCCCTTGGGTATCTTGCCGCCAAGACGCGCGAATTTCTGAGGGTCTTTCAGGAACTCAACGATTTCCTGAAGCTCCTCGCGCGCTTCGTCGATGCCCGCGACATCGTCAAACGTCACCCTGCCCTGCTTCTCGGTAAGCAGCTTGGCCTTGGACTTGCCGAAGCCCATCGCGCCGCTCGCGCCGCCACCTTTCTGCATCTGGCGCAGAACAAAAAAGGCAACGCCCAGAATCAGCAGGAACGGTAAGGACTGATAGAGCAATATCATCCAGAAGCTGGGCTGTTCCTCCGCCTTGCCGCTATATTTGACGTTATAATCGTCGAGCAGCCCCGTCAGGCCGGGGTCGGACACCGGGATAGTCGAGAATTTCTGGTTGTTGTTGAGCGTGCCGACGATGCGATCAGGGCCGACGGAAACTTCCTTGACCTGCCCTTCCTGAACCTTCGAGCGGAACTCGGAATAGGCGATGCCTGTGCCCTGGGCTGCGCCGCCGCGCCCTTCCACCAGCGTCACGATCATCAGCAGCGCGAAAACCACGCCCGCCCAGATCATCGCGCTCTTCATCCAGGGGTTGCCCTGCGGTTCCTTGTCGTCGTTCATCACTGCCTCTTGTTGACCTTCCCTAGATAAGGGCCGCGCGGCAAATGACAATGGCTCATCGCGGGTTGCGCGGCGGAGCGAGGCTCAAAGTCCACCGCCCGCCTTTCCCGGCCAACAGCCATTTGCCGATACTCGTCCTTTTACCGCATAATAGCTGAACAATTGCTTGATCGAGCGTATCTCCGCGCGGGTCCGGCGCTTCCGGGTCGGCCAGCCCCAGCATATGCACGATCAGGCGCCGCTGGATTTCGCGCGGAAAATCCGTTCGGTCGAGCACCAGGCGGCCTGCTTCATCGGTGCTCACATGCGTTTGCGCCAGTGCCGCCACAGCCCAGTCCAGCGCTTCCTCCGCCTCCGCGCAGGCCGCCGCGCTGCGCGATGCCGCCACGGGATCGAGCCAGTCCACGCCTTCGAGTTTCCGGCGCATCGCCACACGGTCGAAACGCGTGTCGGCGTTGCTGGGGTCCTGCACATGCGGCAGCGCATGGAGATCGACCAACGCCTGCAATTCGCCGCGCCGCCAGCCCAGCAACGGCCGCAGCACATGGCCGTTGCGCTTGCGGATTCCCGCAAGCCCGCCCACGCCCGACGCCCGGTTCAGGCGCATCAGCAGGGTTTCGATCTGATCGTCGGCATGATGCGCGGTCAGCAGCCAGTCGATCCCATGCGCCGTTCGCCAGTCATGAAGCAGAGCGTATCGCGCCTCGCGCGCCGTGGACTGGATACTGCCGGTGATCGGCTCGTGCGGCGTCAACAGGGCATGCGGGATGCCCTCCTGCCCGCACCAGCGCGCGACCATCTCCGCCTCGGCCCGCGCTTCTGCTCTCAACCCATGATCGACGGTCGCGGCTTTCACGCGCCCCGGAAAGGCCCTTGCCGCCAGCCAGAGCAGCGCCATGCTGTCCGGCCCTCCCGAAACCGCCAAGCCGAAGGTCGCGGCATCGCGCCCCTCCGCCCCGATCAGCGCCGCAATGTCGTCTCTTAAGCGCGCTTCCGGCTCAGGCGCCGCATTTGGCACGCGCGCGCCCCTTCTCCATCATGGAGCGCAGCTCGGATGTCAGCTCCGCGCTATAGTCGCTTTCCAGTTGCCGATAGACCTTGCAGGCTTCGGTGGGCTTTTTGAGCTGCATCAGCGCTTCGCCAAGATAGGCGAGGCTTTGCGCCGCGCGGTCGCCATTGGGGCGCTTCTGGTAGTTGTCGTAAAGGGCTTTTACGGCGGTGGCCGGTTTGCCATCGTCAAGATAGGCGCGGCCTAGCAGATTGGCGGCGCGGCTACCGACAGCCGTGTTGCCATATTTCTGAACGGTCGATTCGAGCTGCACCTGCGCTTCGGGATAGAATTTCGCGCTCCAGAGGCGGAAGCCATAGGTATAGGCATCATTGGCGGCATCGCCCGTGGCAGGGATTTCTATCGCCGCGACAGCCGCCTTGCGGGCATCGCTCGGCGCGGCGGGGGCAGCTCTTGCCGGTGCAGGCACGGCAGCCGCAACGCGTGGTATCTGAGGCGCTGGCGCTGCTGTCGGTGCAGGTGCGGGCGTCGATCCGGAACTGAATGCGGGCGCAGCAGACACGGCATCCGGCGCCGCTTCGGCCTTAAGCGCATTGAAGCGATCCTCAAGCTGCTTCAGGCGAAAGCTGTTCTGCTCGACCTGCCCGGTCAGGGTCGCGAGTTGCGTTTCGAGCGAGGTCACGCGCGCGATGAGATCGCTCACCGGGCTGGAGGATGGCGTCAGGTTTGTTTCCGGCGCGGCGGTCGTCATGTCCGGCTGAACCGGGGCGCCGCCGGGAAACACCTTGCGCTGCACTGCGCGCATTTCCTTTTCCAGCCGGTCGACACGCGCTTCGACAGGAGCCGGATCAGCCGCAATAGCCGGAGCCGACATCGCCGCGACGCCCGCAGCAAACAGGCCCGTCAGAATGAAATTTCTCATGTGCTGGCGCATTCAAATCCCCGAAAATGTCCGTCGCGCGACCATATAGGGTGAAATCCAAAAATAAAGAGAGCGCGGAGCCTCGTCTCGATATTTGCGAGATTTATTGTTCCCCGGTCGCACCCGCCGATGGCGCGGCAGCGGAAACCGGGGCGGAAGCAGCCCGATCTCCGTCCAGCGTCCCTTCCGCCTGCGCAGGTCGCTTGACGGCAGGCTGGTTTGGAGTAGCGGGCGCTGCGCCGGAAGAGACCGGGATCGTCGCGCTCCGGGTCTGTTGCGAAACCGTCACCGGGGAAGGCGCGGCGGAAGAAACAAGAGCCGGAGCACGCGCCAGAAGCGCTGCGGCGCTGATCGGGACATCCGCGATGGTCTTTTCCGGCGAGCCCAGCGGCGCGACCGGCTTGCCACCCACACTCACGGCGATCGCATCGGGCCTGCCGGTCAGGATCATCGGATTGTTCGCGGCGGCGGGAACAGTATAGCTCTCGCCCTTGGCCATTTCCCGCTCAAGCAATTTCGTGCCAGCCTGATCGTAAATCCGCAGCCACACATTGTCGATTGCGGTCAACACGACCGGGCCTGTGACCGGAGCCGACTCCGGAGCCTTCGCAGGTGTAGACACCACGCCCGCGGCCTCGCTGGCGCGGTTGGAGAGATCGGATATTTCCTGATCGGTCGAAGCCGCGAAAAACTGCGTGCGCCAGACACCATAGCCCACCGCCAGCACCAGCGCGACGGTCGCGGCAATCCAGGCAAGCCTGCGCGGCGGAATGCGAGCGGGATCGAGCGGCTCGAACGCTTCGTATGGATGGGACGGATCGAGCGTGCCAAGCTCTTCGCGCACCCCCCGCGCCACGGCCACCTCATCCATGCCGACCGCGCGGGCATAGGCGCGGGCAAAACCGACAGCATAGGGCGTCCCCGGAAGCGAACGGAAATCGCTGCGTTCTATTGCTTCGAGCTGGCGCTGCGCCACGCGCGTCACTTCCGCGACATCGGCGATGGACATGCCTTTGGCCTCTCGGGCGTGACGCAACAAAGCGCCAGGGCGGGCCGACTGATCGACAGCCTCAGTTTCGGCCTCTGCAACCATCTCGTCCATCATCCTGCCCCTGCTCCGGAGCCGCTCAAGCGACCAGTGCTATGCTATCTTGTTGTTCAGTTCCGCCACCGGGCCATCGCATCGGTGGTCCTATCTCCCGGTTTTCCCACGCCAACGACGGGGGTGTCAACGACACCTCGTCGACAGCACATCTCACCCTGTCCTGTTATCCTTATAAATTTACGCTACTTTACGTGTCAAACAGGGGCAGGAAACGTTAACCAATTTCGATGCCTGCCTGAGCGGCAAAGGCGGCAAGGGCCTCGCGCGGCTTGACATGCGGGTCGCTCAGCATTGCCTGCATATGCGCTTGCAGCGGCGCCAGCTCCAGTGAGCGGACCATGGCCTTGACTGGCCCGACCGAAGCCGGCGTGATCGAAAGGCGCTTCATGCCAAGCCCGATCAGCGCCATCGCCTCCAGTGTGCGCCCGCCCATTTCCCCGCATACGCCAACCGGGACCGATGCCGCCTCGCAAGCGCGAACGATGCGGTTCAGAAAACGCAAAATGGCGATGCTCAGCCAGTCATAGCGCTCGGCCAGCTTCGGATGCGCGCGATCGGCGGCGAAGAGAAACTGGGTCAGGTCGTTGGTGCCGATCGAGAGGAAGTCGAGCTTGGGCAACAGCAGATCGAGCACCTCGGCCAGTGCGGGAACCTCAAGCATAGCGCCGTACCGGATCTTTTTCGGCAGCATCTTGCGGCGCTCGACAAGCCACTGGCGCTGTTGTTCGAAAATTTCCCGCGCGGCGTCGAATTCCCACGGCTCCGAAATCATCGGGAACATTACATGCAGCGTCCGGCCTGCCGCGGCTTCCAACAGGGCGCGGGCCTGCGCCTTCATCAACCCGTCGCGCTCCAGGCTGAGGCGCATCGCCCGCCAGCCCATCGCCGGGTTTTCCTCGATCATGTCCTCGTCATGCCGAAGATAGGGCAGCGCCTTGTCGCCGCCGATATCCACCGTGCGAAAGATCACCGGGCGGTCCCCCGCTGCGTCCATCACATCCTTGTAAAGCCGCTGCTGGCGTTCACGCTGGGGCATGGTGGCGGACACAAGAAACTGGAATTCTGTGCGAAACAGGCCGATCCCGTCCGCGCCGGTCACATCGAGCGCCCCGACGTCGTCGCGCAGGCCCGCATTGACCATCAGCTCGATCCTCGTCCCGTCCTTGGTTTCGGCGGGCAGATCGCGCATCGCCGCGAATTCGGCGCGCTTCTTCTGGGTGAGTTCGAGCTTGGAGTCGAACGCCTCTTCCATGTCCGGCGACGGGCGAATGAACAGGCGGTTGCCGGTCACGTCCATCAGGATCGTGTCGCCCTCGTTGATGAGGTGGCGCACATCCCTGACGCGACCCAGCACGGGTACGCCCATGGCCCGCGCGACGATGATGACATGCGCGGTGAGCGACCCTTCCTCCAGGATCACACCCTTCAGGCGCCGCCGGTCATATTCCAGCAGTTCGGCCGGGCCGAGATTGCGCGCCACCAATATGGCGTCCTGCCGCAGGCCAAGCTGCGCCGCCGTGCCAAGCTGGCCGGAAACGATGCGCAGCAAACGGTTGGCGAGATCCTCAAGATCGTGCATGCGATCAGCCAGCAGCGGATCGTCGATCTGGCGCATGCGCATGCGGGTGCGCTGCTGCACACGCTCGATCGCGGCTTCGGCGGTCAGGCCGCTGTCGATCGCTTCGTTGATGCGCCGCGACCAGCCCTCGTCATAGGCGAACATCTTGTATGTCTCGATTACTTCCTGATGCTCGCCATCCGTGCCGAATTCCGATGTGCCGGTCAGGCTGTCGATCTGTTCGCGCATCTTGGCGAAGGCGGAATAGACCCGCGCGCGCTCAGCCTCGATATCCTCGGCCACCGTATGCTCGATGGTGATACGCGGCTGGTGAAACACCGCATTGCCGCGCGCCATGCCCATCACGAGCTGAAGGCCGCTGGCGATCTGCGTCGCGGTTCCGGCTATGCGCGTGTCGCTCGGCCCTTCGTCGACCAGCCCGGCGTTCGAAATAAGTTCGGACAGCACCATCGCGACCGTCTGCAGCGCCTCGATCTCCACCTCCTCATAGCGGCGTGGATCAACATGCTGGACGCAAAGCACGCCGACCGAATGTTCGCGCCGCACGATCGGTACACCGGCAAAGCTGTGGAACAGCTCTTCGCCCGTTTCGGGCTTATAGGCGAAATCGGGGTGCGCCGCCGCTTCATCGAGGTTCAGCGTCTCGACATTGCGCGCGATCGAGCCGACCAGACCCTCGCCCAGCGCCATGCGCGTCACATGCACGGCTTCCTGCTTGAGGCCGCGCGTCGCGAACAGCTCCAGCGTGCCTTCGCGCAGCAGATATATCGAGCACACCTCGCTCGAAAGCGCTTGGCCGATGATCTCGACGACCTTGTTGAGCTTGGCCTGCGCGCCGGTGCGCGAGGCCATCACCTCATGCAGGCGGATGAGAATCTGGCGAGCGGCGGCGGCGGGAGAGTCTGACATGATGCATGGCTATCAGAAAGCGCCGACCTCTGCCAAGCGCTCTGTTTTGTCCGAAACGGACCGCATTGCGGTGTTTCGGATCGAGCGATCAGTGCAGCTCGCCCTTCCATTTGGAAAGCGCGCGCACCAGCTTGTCCGAGCGTTGTGCGAATTCGCCGCCGAACAGTTCCTCTGCCCTGGCCTTTTCCGAATGAATGGCATGGGTCAGCACTTGCGCGGCGCTCTCGTGAAATTCGCGGTGCAAGCGGCGCACCACCTGATAGGGCATGCCCGCCTTGGTCGCGGCATCGATGGTCGGGCCGTGGATCCAGCGGCCAAAGGGGCAGCGGTCGTCCTTGCACACCTTGGCGGGGTCGATTTCGCTATTGCCGGTGGTAATCGCGATACGCAGTTTCAGCTTCCACGCGCCATGGGCGCCAATGGCATTGGTGATTTCCTCGATCATTGCCGTATTCGACATCCTGCACACTCCCGAAGCAGATACTTATGATCTGCCGGGCGGGCGTTAACGGCCAATGCTTGAAATAAGATGAAGAGGCGCCTCAGCGCGCGGCGAGCGCGGTTTCTGCCTGCTCCATCAGCTCGGCGATGATTTCGGCGACGGGCTGTTCCTTCGTCACCATACCGACGGACTGCCCCGCCATCAGCGAACCATTCTCGACATCGCCGTCTATCACCGCGCGGCGCAAGGCTCCGGCCCAATAATGCTCGATCTCAAGCTGGGCCGCCATCATGTCGACCTTGCCCTCGTCGAGCATCTGCGCAACCTCGCGCTGCTTGCGCGTAAACTCCTCGGTGCCGGCATTTTTCAGCGCGCGCACGGGAATGACCGGCAGGCGCGGGTCGATCTGCACACTCGCTACCGCATCGCGGGCATTGCCGCGGATGAACGCCTTCTTGAAGTCCGGGTGGGCGATGCTCTCGGTCGCGCAGACGAAGCGGGTGCCAAGCTGCACGCCCGCCGCGCCCAATTCGAGATAGGCGGCAATGGTCTCGCCGCGCCCTATGCCCCCCGCGACAAAAATCGGCAGCTCGCCTGCCAGCTCCGGCAATATTTCCTGCGCCAGCACACTGGTCGCCACCGGGCCGATATGGCCGCCCGCCTCCATCCCCTCGATGATGAGCGCATCGACGCCGGAACGGACCAGCTTCTTCGCCAATGCCAGGGCAGGCGCAAAGCAGATGACCTTGGCTCCCGCCTCCTTGATCGCCTCGATGCTGCCCTTGGGCGGCAATCCGCCCGCCAGCACGATATGGGTCACGCCATGCTTCGCGCAGACGCCGATCAGCTCCATCAACTGGGGATGCATGGTAATGAGGTTGACGCCGAAGGGCTTCGACGTCAGCGCCTTGGTCGCAACGATCTCGGCATCGAGCAGTTCAGGCGACATCGCCCCGCACGCAATCAGGCCGAAGCCGCCCGCATTACTGACCGCCGAAACGAGGTTGCGCTCGCTCACCCAGCTCATCGCTCCGCAGATGATGGCCGTTTGACTGCCCAGCAGCGCGGTTCCGCGCGCCATCAACTCCCGCAACCGCCCAGCGCTCAAGCCGCCTGCTCCGCATCCAGTCCATAAGCGGTGTGCAACACACGCACGGCCAGCTCCGTCTCATCCTCGTCGATCAGCACCGAAACCTTGATCTCGCTGGTCGAGATCGCCTCGATGTTGATGCCGCGATCCGCCAGCGTCTTGAACATGGTCGCCGCCACGCCCGCATGGCTGCGCATGCCCACGCCCACGACGCTCAGTTTCGCGACTTCCGCGTCGGTGATGAGGCGGTTGAAGCCGATTTCGGCCTTGCGCGCTTCCAATATGTCGACGCTGCGAGCCAGATCCGCGCGGGGCACGGTGAAAGTCACGTCCGTCTCCTGATTATCCTTGCTGTCGTTCTGGATAATCATGTCGACATTGATGCTGGCATCGGCCAGCGGTCCGAAAATGCTGGCGACCGCGCCGGGCTTGTCCGGCACGCGCGTGACGATGATCTTCGCCTCGTTCTTGTCGACCGCGATACCTGTGATGAGCTGGCGTTCCATGTCGCTTCCTTCTATTTCCTCTTCGCCGACAATCAATGTGCCGGGTTCGTCGTCAGTGCCGGGTTCGTCGAAGGAGCTGAGCACCTGAACGCGCACATTCTCCTTCATCGCAAGCGCGACGGACCGGGTCTGGAGCACTTTCGAACCGACCGAAGCCAGCTCCAGCATTTCTTCGTAAGTGACATTGGGCAGCTTGCGCGCCTTGGCCACGATGCGCGGATCGGTGGTGTAGACGCCATCGACATCGGTGTAGATATCGCAGCGATCCGCCTTCACCGCCGCCGCAACCGCGACCGCCGACGTGTCCGATCCGCCACGCCCCAGGGTCGAGACGCGCCCGTCCTCCATCTGCCCCTGAAAGCCGGGGATGACGGCCACCTGCCCCGCCTGCATCGCGGCCAGCAGTGCGCCCGTCTCGATCGTATCGATGCGCGCCTTGGCGTGCGCCTCGCTGGAGCGGATCGGGAGCTGCCAGCCGAGCCAGCTCCGCGCATCGACGCCCATCGCCTTCAGCGTCATCGCCAGAAGGCCGCTGGTCACCTGCTCGCCCGCAGCGACGACGACATCATATTCGGCCGGGTCGTAAAGCGGACTGGCTTCCTTGCAAAAGCCGACGAGCCGGTCCGTCTCGCCCGCCATGGCCGAAACAACAACCGCGACTTCGTTGCCCTGCTCCACCACATGTTTCACGCGCGCCGCCACGTTGCGAATTCGCTCCATCCCCGCCATCGAGGTGCCGCCGAATTTCATGACTATGCGCGCCATTTGCCGTCTGATCCATGTTCCGATAGAGGAAGAAGCGAACGGGAATCCGCCCCTGAAAACCGCGCCGCTATAGTGAGCAAGGATGAATATGGCAAGCAAGGCCGACCAAAGAACGACCAGCACGATCAACCCCGCCGAGGCCGCTCATTTCGGTGCGCTGGCCGCGGACTGGTGGGACCCGAAGGGCAGCAGCGCGATGCTCCACAAGCTGGGTCCGGTGCGGCTGCGCTTCCTGCGCGAAGCGATCGACGCGCATTGGGGCGGAGATGCGCGCACCATGCGCCCGCTACTGGGCAAAGCAGCGCTCGATGTAGGCTGCGGCGCCGGGCTTCTGGCCGAACCGCTGGCGCGGCTGGGCGCGCAGGTGACGGCCATAGACGCCGCGCCGGAGAATATCGCGGTCGCGCGTGAGCATGCCAGCGGGCAAGGCCTCGCCATCGATTATCGCGCCATGGGCATAGAGGCGCTGGGCATGAAGGACGCGTTCGATCTCATCACCTCGATGGAGGTGATCGAGCATGTCACGGACCCGGCGCTATTCGTGAGGGAGCTGGCCCGCGCGCTCGCGCCGGGCGGCCTGATGGTGCTCTCGACGCCGAACCGCACTGCGCTCTCGCGCCTTGCGATGATAACGCTGGGTGAAGGCAGCGGCATGATCCCCAAGGGCACGCATGACTGGGATGCCTTCATGACGCCGGACGAGCTGGAAGTGCTGCTGACTGACGCAGGGCTGCAAATCGTCGATTGCATGGGGATCAGCTTCGATCCGCGCTACGGCCTCGTGCTGAGCGCGGACACGAAGCTCAACTATATCATGAGCATCCGTGCCGCCAGCACCTGACGCTCAGGCCGCGTCCGACACCTGACCACGATTGATCATCGCCCGCGCCATCTGGCCCAGACGGGTCGCCATCGCCTGCGCCAGCTCCTTGTCCAGTCCCGGCTCACCGGAAATCGCGCGGGCCATGGCGTCGCCCCATTGATCGGCGATATCCGCATCGATCGGGAATGGGCGGTGCAGCGACATCACGCATTTGCCCTGATCGAACCAGTCTTTCGGTCCGCCCAGCCAGGCATCGAGAAAGGCGGTCAATCCAGCGCGCACCGGCGCGAGATCATCCGCATGAAGCGCCCGCAGGCCAGCATAGCGCGGATCCGCCTCCATAAACTCATAGAAACGCGCCACGATGGAGGCTATCTTCTCGCTGCCGCCAAGGGCTTCATGCGGCGTGGCTGGCTGTGGCATCGGCACTCTTCTCCCCGGATTTCCTGAGGAGAACATGACCTGTTCATTTTGCGCGTCCTTGACCTCGATCAATAGTCGAGAATCAATGCGCCGCGCCCCAGCTCTTGCCCGTGCCGATATCCACCACCAGCGGCACATCCATCTTCACCAGCGGCGCGGCCGCATTTTCCATCACCTCGCGAATGACAGGGCTTGCCGCCTCGACCTGATGTTCCGGCAGCTCGAACACCAGCTCGTCATGCACCTGTAGCAGCATCTTCACTTCGTCCAGCCCCGCCCTGTGCAGCTCCGGGCCGAGCCGCGCCATCGCGCGCTTGATGATGTCGGCCGATGTGCCCTGAATCGGCGCGTTGATCGCGGCCCTCTCCGCGCCCTGCCGCTCATGCATCACGCTCGACCGGATGCGCGGGAACCATGTCTTGCGGCCGAACAAAGTCTGCGTGAAGCCGTTCGCGCGCGCTTTTTCCAGCGTCTCATTGATATAGGCGCCGATGCCGGGGAAGCGTTCGAAATAGCGGGTTATCATCTCCTGCGCCTCGTCGGGCGAGATTTCCAGGCGCGTCGCAAGCCCCCAGCGCGAAATGCCGTAGAGCATCGAGAAGTTGATCGTCTTGGCCCGCCCGCGCGTGTCGCGGTTGACCTCGCCGAACAGCTCCTGCGCGGTGGCGGCATGAACATCCTCTCCGCGCGCGAAGGCCTCTCTCAGCGCCGGAACATTCGCGATCTGAGCGGCGAGGCGCAGCTCGATCTGGCTATAATCCGCGGCGAGCAGAAGCTTGCCTTCCTCCGCCACGAAAGCATCGCGGATCTGCCGCCCTGTTTCGGTGCGGATCGGGATATTTTGCAGGTTGGGATCGGTCCAGGAAAGCCGACCGGTCTGCGCGCCGGTGAGGCTGTAGCTGGTGTGTACCCGGCCCGTTTTCGGGTTGATCTGCGCTTGCAGCGCGTCGGTATAGGTGGATTTGAGCTTGGAGAATTGCCGCCATTCCAGCACCTTGCGGGCGATCGGCGCGCCTTCGGCGGCAAGCTTCTCCAGCACGGTGACATCGGTGGAATAGCTTCCGCTCTTGCCCTTTTTGCCGCCCTTATACCCCAGTTTGTCGAACAGGATCGCGCCCAGTTGCTGGGGGCTGCCGATGGTGAAAGGCTGGCCTGCAAGTGCGTGAATCTCGCCTTCGAGCGCCGCTATCCCTTCGGCGAATTCGCCCGACAGGCGCGAGAGATAGTCGCGGTCGACGCGGATGCCCTCGCGCTCCATAGCCGCGATCACCGGCACCAGCGGCCTGTCGACCAGTTCATAGACGCGGGTGACGCTCTCCCTGTGCAACCGGGGCTTGAAAATCTGCCACAGCCGATAGGTCACTTCGGCGTCCTCGGCGGCATATTCGGTTGCGCGGTCGAGCGGCACCTCGACGAAGCTGATGGCCTTCTTGCCTGTGCCAGTCACATCCTTGAAGGCGATGCAATCATGCCCCAGATGCTCGCGCGCGGCTTCGTCCATGCCATGGCCGCCCAGCCCCTTGCCTGCCTCCAGATCGAAGGACATGAGGATCGTGTCGTCAAAGGGCACAATGGCAATACCCCCCAGCCCTGCCTCTGCCGCCGCCCGATCCAGCACGTTCATGTCATATTTGAGATTGTGGCCGATCTTGAGGACGCCTTGGTCCTCCAGCAGGGGCTTGAGCCGCGCCAGCGCCAGCTTCGTTTCCAGTTGCAGGGGTTTTTCGGCGAACATGTCCGTGCCGCCATGGGCAAGCGGGATATAGCAGGCCCGGCCCGGCCCGGTCGAGAGGCTGACGCCCACAAGCCGCGCGGCTATCGCATCGAGCGCGTCTGTCTCCGTATCGACCGCCACCACGCCTTCGGCGCGCGCCTGCGTGATCCAGCGATCGAGCGCCGCCTCGTCCGTTACGGTCTCGTAAAGGCTGCGGTCGATGGGCGGCAGATCGAGGCTGGCGGGCGCTGCGGCTTGCGCGGGCGTCGGCGCGGATGCTGGCTTGGCGCCGTTGCTCTTGATAAGCGCGGCAAGCCTGTGATCGGCCACCGGGCTGGCGTTGTTCAAGCGCGCCAGCAGCGAGTTGAACCCCTGTTCGGCCAGAAATTCGCGCAGCGGCTCCGGCGGGATCGCGCCCAGCTTCAGCGCGTCGAGCGGATCGGGCAGCGGCACTTCGCTGTGCAGCTCGACCAGCTCGCGCGAGAGCCGCGCCATTGCCTCATGCTCGATCAGGTTGTCACGCATTTTCGAGGGCTTCATCTTAGAGGCCGTCTTGGGACCGATGCCCGGAACGCCCGGCACATTGTCGACCGCATCGCCCATCAGCGCCAGCACATCGCCGAGCTTGTCCGGGCTGACGCCGAACTTGTCCATCACATAGCTGTCGCTGCGCCGCTCGTTCTTCATCGTGTCGAGCATGTCGACGCCGGGCTGGATGAGCTGCGCCAGATCCTTGTCGGACGATACGATGGTGACATGCCATCCGCGTTTCAGCGCCTCGCGGGTGTAGCTCGCGATAATGTCGTCCGCCTCGAACCCCGCCTCCTCGATGCAGGGCAGCGAAAAGGCTCGCGTCGCATCGCGGATCATCGGAAACTGGGGAACCAGATCTTCCGGCGGCGGCGGCCGGTTCGCCTTGTAATGCTCATACAGGTCGTTGCGGAATGTCTTGCTCGACTTGTCGAGGATCACCGCCATATGGGTCGGCCCGTCGGCGTCATGCAGCTCCTTGGCGAGCTTCCACAGCATCGCGGTATAGCCATAGACCGCGCCCGCTGGCTGGCCATGCCGGTTGGTCAGCGGCGGCAACTGATGATAGGCGCGGAAGATATATCCGCTGCCATCGACGAGATAGAGATGATTCTGATCGGCCATCGCAGGGGGATAGCCCAGCCGAAGCGCGCTGCCAAACGCTCAGATAAGCCGCTTGGGAAAGGCCCGGTCAGCGCCGGTGATTGGCCGCAATCGCGCGAGCAACGCCCTGCATAAGCGCCCAGCGTTCCGGGATGGAAACGGGCGTGCTTGCGATCATCACCGCGACGGCATAGCTGGTGCCGTCGGGTGCGGTCATGACGCCGACATCGTTATAGCCGGTTGAGCGGGAATAAAGCTGCTGGCCGGTTCCGGTCTTATGCGCATAGCTCCAGCCCACAGGCACCCCGCCCTTCACCCGCTGCGGCCCGGTTTTCGCTTCGTGCATGGTCGAGAGCAGATAGGATGTTGAGGCGGGCGAGAGCATGGCCCCGGCCTTCAGCTTCGAAAGCGCCAGCGTGATCGCGCTGGGCGCCGCGCCATCGGGCGGGCTGGCGAGATAGTCGTCGAGCGCCTTTTCGCGCACGCTGCGCGGCAGATTGGCGCGCGCCGTGTAGAAATTGCGGCCGACCGACATCTTCTGATCCCACACCAGCCCGGCCGCGCGGCTCTGCAACAGCCGCTCACCGGGGCCGAAGCGGATGTTGGCGATATAGCGCCGCGCGAGATAGCCACGCACCGCTTCCGGCCCGCCGACCCGGCGCAGCATCACATCATTCGCGGTATTGTCGCTTTCGGTCATCGCGCGGTGAAACAGGTCGGCGATATCGGTGGTGTAGACGCCGTCCTTCAGCATCGCGGCAAGCGGCTGGTGAAACAGGGTGAGGTCACTCCTGCCGATCGTCACAGGATCGTTGAGCGTCAGCTTTCCACGATCGACCGCATCGAGAACGGCCATCGCCACCCACAGCTTCGAAACGCTCTGCTGCGGCATCAGCATCGCACCATTATGCGCGACTTCCCAGTCGGCATCGACGCGGCGCACCGATATGCCGACAGTGCCGTTGAACTGGCTGGCGAGGGTCGCGACCGCAAGCCTCAGTCCTTCGGGCGCGACAGTCTGGCGATAAGGTTTTGCTACAGGTATCGGCGCGCGATAGGTGGCGGCGGCGGGCGGGGTGGATGATACCAGACGGTCAGAGACGCTCGCATCGGCGACACAGCCAGACAATATGGCGAGCGCGAGCAGCGCTCTGGGCCTGTATCCGCTCTTCTTTGCCCGATTGCCGCGATAATCGGCGGGCGCCCCCCGCCTTATCCTTATCCCGCCCTTATGTTCCGCCATCATCTGTCTTGCGATCCCAACCCGGTCCATTGCGCACTCATCCGCCGCATGCAATATTGACCCCCGCGCCTATATTTGGAGCTTTCACACAGTGATTCCAGTGATTATGCGACGAACGATTCAAATATTCGGTTAACCTGTGGAACCTTTCCTTCCCTTTTCTCCCAACAGCCTGATTGAGGTCTGATGTCTGAACGGATGGGGATGGATGTCATGACGCGGCGGGATGTGTTGCGCGGCGCATTGGGCGCGGGCGCAGTTGTCGCCATGAGTGCGCTGCCTGGCAGCCTCGCCATGGCCTCCGCTGCGGCGCGCTTCTCCTCACGACGGATGAGCATCGCGAAAAGCGGCGCCCTGGGGCCGGGCGGACGCGATGTGATCCTGATCCCCGGTCTGGCGAGCGGCCCTTCCATCTGGTCAAGGCTGGCGCGAGGGCTTGCTGGCGGCCACCGCGTCCATATCGTCCATGTCGCAGGGTTTGCCGGAAAAGCCGCCGATGCCAACGCCACCGGACCGCTGCTTGTCCCGCTGGCCGGCGAGCTTGCCCGCTATATCGCGGAAAGCAGGATGCAATCGCCCGCCCTCATCGGCCACAGCATGGGCGGCACGCTGGCGATGATGCTGGCGCTGCGCAAAGCGTCCAACATCGCCTCCAACATCGGCCGCATCATGGTCGTCGACATGCTACCCGAAGGCGCGGAAATGCTGGGCGGCACCAGCAACGGCTTCGGCTATCTGGCCGACCAGCTCAACGGCTATTTCACGGGAACGAAGGCGGGCAGGCAATTGCTCGCGGATATGATCCGGCAAAATCCCGCCGCGCGCAACAGCGACCCTCGCGTTATCGCGCAAGCGCTGACCGAGCTGGCGAAAGTCGATCTCGGTCCGCGTCTGGCTGACATATCCTGCCCGATGACCGTCGTTCATGCAATAAGCAGGGACGCGGATGTCCGCGTGGCACAGAGCAAGCGGTTCAGGGCCGCCTATGCGCACGCCAGGCAGGCGAGCATCTTCGGGATCGGCCCCGCCGGACATATGGTGATGCTCGATCAGCCCGATAAATTCATGGAGGCCACACGAAAATTTTTGTTGTGACGGGCAGGTTTATTGACTCAGGTCAACGCAACATCGCGTGCACCGGGATACTACACTGATCAGGCGACAGGCGGATCTCGTGCGACCCATGCGTTCCGGTTAGAGCCTGAGGCGTCTTCCCACGCCTCCTCCTCGGCACTTCACGGGCGCGTCCACCCAATATCGGACGCGCCCATTTTTTCGGACTAATCGAGCGACTTCACAATTTCCTCGACCATTTTCTTGGCGTCGGCGAGGAGCATCATGGTGTTGTCCATGTAGAACACGTCGTTGTCGACACCGGCATAGCCGACACCGCCCATCGAGCGCTTCACGAACAGCACCGACTTCGCATTGGCGACATCGAGGATAGGCATGCCATAGATCGGCGAGGTCTTGTCGGTCTTGGCCGCCGGGTTGGTGACGTCGTTCGCGCCGATGACGAAAGCGACATCGGCCTGACCGAACTCGCTGTTGATGTCCTCCAGCTCGAACACCTCGTCATAGGGCACGTTGGCTTCGGCCAGCAGGACATTCATATGGCCGGGCATGCGGCCCGCAACCGGATGGATCGCATATTTGACGTTGACGCCCTTTTCCTTGAGCTTGTCGCCCATCTCGCGCAGCGCGTGCTGGGCCTGGGAAACGGCCATGCCGTAGCCGGGAACGATGATGACGGACTCCGCCTCTCCCATAAGGAAGGCGGCATCCTCTGCGGAACCGCGCTTCCATGGACGCTGCTCCTTGGCCTCCCCGCCAGCCGCCGCCGCTTCTGCGCCGAAACCGCCAGCGATAACGCTGATGAAGCCACGATTCATTGCCTTGCACATGATATAGCTGAGGATTGCGCCCGACGAACCGACCAACGCGCCGGTGATGATCATCGCCGTGTTATGCAGGGTGAAGCCCATGGCCGCTGCCGCCCAGCCCGAATAGCTGTTCAGCATCGAAACCACCACCGGCATGTCCGCGCCGCCGATCGGGATGATCAGCAGGAAGCCGATGAGGAACGACAGCGCCGTTACGGTCCAGAATACCCATGGCGCCTGATCCTGCGTGAAATAAGCCACCAACCCGACAATGCCGAGCAGCGTGCCCAGATTGATGACATGCCGCATAGGAAGCAGGATCGGCTTGCCCGACATGTTGCCATTGAGCTTGAGGAACGCGATGACCGAACCCGAAAAGGTGATCGCACCGATGGCGACGCCCAGCCCCATCTCGATGCGGCTTGCCGTGAAGATCTGGCCCGTCTCATCGGCGATGCCGAACGCCGCGGGGCTGAGATACGCCGCCGCGCCGACCACGACCGCGGCCATGCCGACGAGGCTGTGGAATGCAGCAACGAGCTGCGGCATGTCGGTCATCGCAATCCTGCGCGCGATGATGAAGCCAAGGACGCCGCCGATCGCGATCGCGCCGACGATTTCCGGCAGGGCGATGACATCATGCGTGTAAAGCGTGGTGGCGACGGCAATCGCCATGCCCGCCATGCCCATGCGGTTGCCCCGACGCGATGACGCGGGGCTGGAAAGGCCGCGAAGCGCGAGGATAAAAAGCACGCCGGAGACGAGATAAGCCAGCGCGACCCAGGGGGATACGCTATGAGCAGCCTCGGCCGCTGCGTCAATCATGATGGAGAGCTGCATCACTTGCGCTCCTTCTTCTTGTACATCGCGAGCATGCGCTCCGTCACCGCGAAACCGCCGAAGATGTTGACGCTGGCGAACACCACGCCCGCAAGCCCCAGCCATTTGGCAAGGCCGCTGCCCGCTTCGGCCGACGCGATCAGCGCGCCGACGATGATGACCGAGCTGATCGCGTTCGTCACCGCCATCAGCGGCGTGTGCAGCGCCGGCGTCACCGACCACACGACATAATAGCCCACGAAACAGGCCATCACGAAAATCGACAGGATTGAAATGAAATCCATTGTATCCCCCTAGTCCTTGGCCCTTATCGCGAGCCGGGGTTAAATCAGTTGGCGAGCAGCCTCTCGTTCACCACCTTGCCGTCCTTGGTCAGGCGAATGGCGTCCCCGATCTCTTCATCGAGCACCGGCGCGTTCTTCTCCTTGTCCCAGAAGGCCGCAAGGAAGTTGTAGAGATTGCGCGAGAAGAGCGCCGAAGCATCGGTGGCGAGACGCGAAGGCACATTGCGATGCCCGACGATCTTGACTCCGTGCTTCTCGACAATCTCGCCCGCCACCGCGCCTTCGACATTGCCGCCCTGCTCGACCGCGAGATCGACGATCACGCTGCCCGGTTTCATGCTGGCGATCTGCGCATCGCTGATGAGGCGCGGCGCGGGGCGCCCCGGAATGAGTGCCGTTGTAATCACGATGTCCTGCTTGGCGATATGCGACGAAACCAGCGCCGCCTGCGCAGCCTTGTATTCATCCGACATCTCGGTCGCATAACCGCCCGCGCCTTCGCCCTCGATGCCCTTCACATCCTCAACGAAGATCGCCTTGGCGCCGAGGCTCTCGATCTGCTCTTTGGTCGCAGAGCGAACATCGGTCGCGCTGACCTGCGCACCCAGACGCCGAGCGGTCGCGATCGCCTGCAAGCCCGCAACGCCAACGCCCATGACAAAGGCCTTGGCCGCCGAAACCGTGCCCGCCGCCGTCATCATCATCGGAAACGCCTTGCCATATTCGGCGGCGGCATCGAGCACCGCCTTGTAACCCGACAGGTTCGACTGCGAGGAAAGGATATCCATCGACTGCGCGCGGGTGATACGCGGCATGAACTCC
>CAYOZY010000032.1:0-8607 GCA_964408525.1 uncultured Sphingobium sp.
CATCATGGCCCTCGGCCCACAGCAGAAAATCGAACAGCGCCTTGCCCTGCGGCGTCAGCAGCCCCGACCAGCGCGGCGCATCCTGCTCTAGCCCCATAACATCCTGCGTAATCAGCCCTTGCAGAAAGGGGCGGGCTTCCTCGCCGGAAATTCGGATGAGGGCGCGGTCTTTGAGGGTGGTAACAGCCATGCGCTTTAGGTAGGACAGGCGAGACATTTATCCAAGAGCAACGCGCTATGCCCCAGACATATGATCTCATCCTGAAAAACGGCACTGTGCACCTGCCCGGTGGTCCGGCGGCGACCGATGTTGGCGTGCGCGGCGGCAGGATCGCGGCGATCGGCCGCAGCCTTGGCGATGCGGGCGAGGTGATCGATTGCGCGGGGCTGGATGTGCTGCCCGGCGTGATCGACTCGCAGGTGCATTTTCGCGAGCCGGGGCTGGAGCATAAGGAAGACCTTGAATCGGGCAGCCGCTCCGCGGTGATGGGCGGCGTGACCGCCGTGTTCGAAATGCCCAACACCAACCCCAATACCGACACCGCCGAGCGCGTGGCCGACAAGCTTTCCCGCGCGCATCATCGCATGTGGTGCGACCATGCCTTCTATGTCGGCGCGACGGCAGAAAATGCCGAAGAGCTGAAGGAGCTGGAGCGAATTCCGGGCACAGCGGGGGTCAAGATCTTCATGGGGGCGTCGACCGGCAGCCTGCTGGTCGATGACGATGCCGCCCTTGCGCGGGTGCTGGCGAGCGGCACGCGGCGCGTCGCCATCCATGCCGAAGACGAAGCGAGGATGAACGCGCGCAAGGATTTGCGGGTCGAGGGCGACCCCGCCTCGCACCCTGTCTGGCGCGACGATGAAAGCGCGATGCTGGCGACGAAGCGAATCATCGCCCTCGCCCGCGCCGCGCGTCGCCGCATCCATATCCTGCACATCACCACCCCGGCGGAGCTGGAATATATCGCGCAGAACAAGGACATCGCAACCTGTGAGGTGACGCCACAGCATCTGACGCTCGCCGGCGAAGATGCCTATCCGCGCCTCGGCACTTATGCGCAAATGAACCCACCGATCCGCAGCGCCGCGCATCGCGAGGAATTATGGTATTGGCTGAACCAGGGCGTTCCTGACGTATTGGGGTCGGACCATGCGCCGCATACGATCGAGGAAAAGGCGAAGACCTATCCTGCCAGCCCAAGCGGTATGCCGGGCGTGCAGACGCTGGTGCCGCTGCTGCTGGATCATGTCGCGAACGACAGGCTCACGCTTCAGCGCTTCATCGACCTGACCAGCGCCGGGCCGCAGCGTATATTCGGCCTGGTTGGCAAGGGCCGGATCGCGCTCGGTTATGACGCCGATTTCACGGTTGTCGATCTCAAGAAGCGCTGGACGGTCGGTTCGGATTGGCTGCAATCGCGCTGCGGCTGGTCGCCGTTCGAGGGCATGGAGCTGACCGGCAAGGCGATCGGCACGGTCATCCGCGGCAACCGCGTTATGTGGGAAGACAGCTTCGCCAATGATGCCGTGGGTGAACCTATTCGTTTCGAGGCGACCGAGTTCCGGGCTTGAGTCCTCCCCCGAAAGGGGATAGCTGTTCCTCAAAATATAAGCGAGAGGAACGAAATGAAGTCTGGGGGCGTCAAGGCGGCTTTAGCTGCCACTTGTCTGTTGCCTGCTGCTGCTCATGCGCAGGCGGTCACTTCCATCAATAGCGGCGATACCGGCTGGATACTGACCGCATCGGCTTTCGTGCTGTTGATGACCTTGCCGGGGCTTGGCCTGTTTTACGGCGGGCTTGTGCGCTCCCGAAATGTTCTCTCAGTCATCATGCATTGTTTCGCGATCACATGCGTGGTGTCGCTGCTCTGGGCCGTGGCGGGCTACAGCCTTGTGTTCAATGGTTCCGCGCCATGGATAGGCGGGCTGGATAACGCCTTTCTCGCCAATCTTTCGGAAGTGCGTGATGGCCTGACCATCCCCGAAAACGCCTTTGCGCTGTTCCAGATGACCTTCGCCGCCATCACGCCCGCGCTGATCGTCGGCGCCTTCGTCGAGCGGGTCCGCTTCGGCTGGGTCGTGGGCTTTTCGCTGCTATGGACGGCGCTTGTCTACCTGCCGGTGGCTCACTGGCTATGGGGTGGCGGCTGGCTGGCGGCGGACTGGGGCGCGCTCGATTTCGCCGGTGGCATTGTGGTGCATACGACGGCGGGCGTCGCCGCGCTGGTGGTCGCCATGCTGCTTGGTCCCCGCAAGGGCTTCAACAAGACTCCGCTGCTGCCACATAGTCCCGCGCTGACGATGACCGGGGCCGGACTGCTCTGGATGGGCTGGTATGGCTTTAACGGCGGGTCGGCTCTGGCAGCCGATGGCGCTGCGGCTGGTGCCATCCTCAACACGCATTTCGCGGCTTGCTCGGCGGCGCTGGTGTGGATCGGCATCGAGCGCTGGAAGATCGGCAAGCCAACCTCGGTCGGCATCGTGACCGGCGCGATTGCGGGTCTTGCCACGGTCACGCCCGCAGCGGGCTATATCGTGCCTATGGGCGGAATTGCCTTGGGCGCCGCCGGGGGCGCGGTCTGTTTTTGCGCCGTCCAGCTCGTCAAGCAGAAGCTGGCCATCGACGATTCGCTCGATGTGTTCGCCGTCCACGGGGTTGGCGGGATGATCGGCTCCCTGCTTTCGCCGCTGTGCATGATTGCGGCCATGGGAGGACCGGGGCTGGCGGAAGGCGTGACGCTTGGTGGGCAACTGGGCGCGCAGGCGGTGGCTGTAGGTGTGACCGTCTTGTGGACGCTCGTGCTGACGCTGATAACGGCAAAAGGGGTGGCCCTGTTCTTCCCGATGCGTGTCGATGAGGAAGCCGAGCATGATGGCCTCGACATTGCGAGCCATGGCGAGCGGGGCTGGGAGTTTGACTAGGGTCAGGACCCTAATCACAGCATTTTTTCGTAAACCGTATAAACCTTGTTCAACTGGGTTTCGATCGCCTCGGCGATGGCGTTCATGCCTTGATTGTCTTCCAGCACCCAGCCGATCTCGCCACGCGTCGCTGCGAAGTTTTTCACGGCGTCGCGGCGGATATATTCGATCATCATAAATGCGAGCTGGCTCGCCATGCGCGATGCCTGAAGCCGCTTCACGACCCCCATCAGCGGCACGCGCATTGTTCGCACCTGCGGCTTGCGCAGCCACCAGAGCAGCTTCGCCCACCCGAACGGGAAAAGATTGCCGTTTAGTGGCATCAGCGCCTCGTTGAGATCGGGCAGAGTCATCATGAAGGCGACAGGCTCGCCGTCCAGCTCGGCGATGCGGATGAGATCTTCGAACACGATGGGCTTGAGCTTCTTGCCGGTGAAGGCCACCTCGCTGTCGGTGATCGGTACGAAGCCCCAGTTGTCGCCCCAGGCATCGTTGAGGATCGTGAGGATGATCGCCGCCTCCCGGTCGAACTTGCTCTTGTCGACCTTGCGGATGCGGATGCGGTCGTTTTTCTCGCCCGATTGCACGATGCGCTGGATTAGCGGCGGGAAATTCTTGGTGATGTCCAGTTCATAAGTATGAAGAACCTTGACGGGAGTATGGCCCGCCGCCTTCACCCAGCCTTCATAGCGCGGTAAATGGTGCCCCATCATCACCGTGGGCGGGTGATCGTGGCCGAGAGTCAAAAGCCCCGGTTCCTCCCATATGGAAAGCGAGATCGGCCCCAGCGCGCGGGTCATGCCCTTGCCCCGCAGCCACTCCTCCGCCGCGCCGATCAATGCCGCTGCGCTCTCTTCATCGAGCGTATCGAACATACCCCAGTTGCCGGTGCCCGGCCCCATGCCCTGGTCGCTTGGCATGGTGAGGGCAAGATGGTCGATATGGGCGGAGATGCGCCCGGTGACTTTTCCGCCCCGGCGCGCCAGAAAATACTGCGCTTCGCCATGCTCGAACCACGGATTTTTGCCGGGGGTCAGGAGGCCGTAAACCTCTTCCTTGAGGGGCGGCACCCAATTGGGGTCGTCCTTGTAAACCTCCCATGCGAAGTCGACAAATGCCTTCAGGTCGGCCTTGTCGGAAACAGGGGAGATGACTAGATCAGGTTGCGTCACGGTGGCGCCTTTTCGTTGATCGGCAGCAAGGAAATCGATTTGCCGGTCTTGTTAGGACGGGCTTTGGGCCGGGACAATGATAATGTCACTTTGCCGCCACGATCTGCGCGCAATTGCTGTTTAGGACCATGATCATGAAGGCAGACGGGATACCGGCAGCAGGCGCGAAGGGCAGCGTGGCGCGCAATATCAAGGCGATAGCGGACGACGCCGCGATGTTGCGGGCGGCAGTCGAGCTGACGCGCGACATTTCTGCGGCGCGGGCGGATATTTACTGGCCGGACATGCTGGTTTCGGCGCTGGTGGGGTATTCCGCGCTGGCCGGAGCGATCCTGCTCGACAATACCGGACTGGCAGTCGTTTCGGGCATTGTCGCCGCGCTGGCGCTCTATCGCGCGCTGCTCTTCATACATGAGCTGACCCATATCCATAAAAACGCGCTGCCCGGTTTCCGCTTCATGTGGAATATCCTCGTCGGCATCCCGATGCTGACGCCAAGCTTCATGTATGAGGGCGTTCACACGCTGCATCATGCGCGCACGCGCTATGGCACGGCGGATGACCCCGAATATCTGCCGCTGGCGCTGATGAAGCCATGGTCGCTGCCGGTTTTCATAGTAGTGGCGCTGCTGGCGCCGCCCGCGCTGCTGTTTCGCTTTGCGGTGCTGACGCCGCTGGGCGTTGTCATTCCGCCGCTGCGTCGGGAAGTGTGGGCGCGCTTTTCGGCTCTGTCGATCAACCCCGGTTTTCGCCGTCGCCCTCCCGAAGGCGATCTCAGGCGCATGGTGTTCTGGCAGGAGCTGGGTGCTTGCGCCTGGGCAATAGTGCTGCTTGCCAGCACACATTTTATCGGCTGGAGGCCGCTTTTGATCGCGCTCGCGGTATTTTCATTGACCGCCGTTCTCAACCAGTTGCGAACGCTGGTCGCGCATCTGTGGGAAAATGAAGGCGATTCGATCACTGTGACGGCCCAATATCTCGACTCAGTGAATGTGCCGCCGCCTGCGCTGCTCGCGCCGCTCTGGGCGCCGGTGGGCCTGCGCTATCACGCGCTGCATCATCTTCTTCCGAGCATGCCCTATCATTCGCTGGGCGAAGCGCATCGGCGGCTGACAAAGGCGCTGGGGCCACATTCCACCTATGAGGGCGCGAACCACCAGGGCCTTTTTTCGTTGGTAGCGCGGATCGCGCGCAGCACGATGGCGCGCGGACGATAATCTATTCTTCGGTACGGATCAGCACTGCCTCGCCCAGCAGCAGGAACAGCAGGAACGGTGCCCAGGCCGAGAGTAACGGCGGGTAAGCGCCCAGATTGCCCATGGCGAGCGCGAAATTGTCCGCGACGAAATAGGCGAAGCCCAGCGACATGCCGATGACGGCGCGGATGAACAAATGGCCGGAGCGGGCCAAACCGAAAGCGGCAACCGAACCGAGCAACGGCATCAGCAGCGCCGAGAGCGGCTTGGAGAATTTGTGCCAAAGCCCTGCTTCCAGCGTCGCTGTCGGCCTGCCTGCGTCGCGCAGATCCCTGATTGCCTCGCGAAGCTGCATGAAGTTGAGGCCATCGGCATCGACCTTCGCGAGAGTGAACTGATCGGGCCTGATGCCTTCGCCCGCATGGATGGTGCCGAGCGCGCGCGAGGTGCCCCGGTTAACATCAAACAGTCGGGCCTCTTCCAGAATCCAGCTCCGGGTGGCGGGATCGTAGCGGCCGCGCGGCGCACGGACGATGTCGATCAGGCGATTGTCGATGCGGTGGAAGATTTCGACCTTTTGCAAGGAAACGCCGGCTCCGCGTCCCGCTATGATGCCGGCCGTGACAAGGTTGTTGCCTTCGCGCACCCAGACATTGGTCTTGACGCCCGTATCGCGCGGAATCTTGCCATAGTCGACGGCCTTCCACGCATCGAGCGAGGCCACCGCCCTTGCGACAATCCGTTCGTTAAAGGTGAAGCTGATCGCTGCGATGCCAAACGCAGCAACGATCAGCGGCGCCAATATTTGGTGCGCGGAAAGACCCGCTGCCTTCATCGACACGATTTCGCTATGCTGGTTCATGGTCGCGAGCGTGATGAGGGTGCCGAGCAACACGGAAAAAGGCAGAAAAGTGGCGATGATCTGGGGCAGGCGCAGCCCGACATAGCGCCACAGTTCCGGCTCGCCATTGCCCGGAACGGCCAGCACCTCGCCGCCTTCGCCCAGCAGATCGAGCGTCATCAACACCACCGCCAGCATCGCCAGCACCGCGAAGCTGCGCACGAGAAAGCTGCGCGCCATGTAGAAGGCGAGACGGCGTGAAGGGAAGAACTGGAGCTGCATGCGCCTTTCCTGAGCCTATGCTACATGTTTCAGTTTGCGGCGACCGAGGCGGAGCCATTTCATGAGCCAGCGCGTGCCTTTGGCGAAGCCCGCCTCCAGCGCGCCGATCGGCTGTCCGCCCGGCCGGTGTGCCACGACATGATACATCCACAATATGAGCGCGGAAACCGCGACGAAGGGCACCCATAGCGCCAGCAGCGGGTCCATTCTGCCTGCGGCGCCCATCGCCTCGCCATATTGGTTGATCTTGTGATAGGTGACGATGAACGTGATCGAGAGGAACACGCCGAGCGCGGAGGTCGAGCGCTTGGGGGGGACGGCGAACGCCAGCGCCGCCAGCGGCAGCAGGAACATCATCGCCACTTCCACCATGCGGAAATGGAAATTCGCGCGCACTTCGTTGCGGGTCATGTTGTCGGTGCGATCATCATAACCCACCCGGACCAGCTCCGGCAGGGTCAACTCGCGGTCCTTGTCGCCACGTCCGCGGAAATTCTCGATTTTCGGCAGGTCGATGGGCAAATCATGCCCGGAAAAGCTCAGGATTCGCGGGCTTGACAGTTTTTCCGAACGCTGCACCAGAACGCCATCGGTCAGGCGCAGGATGATGGTGTCCGGGTCGTCCGTGGCGAGAAACGTGCCGCGCGCAGCCGTCACCGCGAGCGATTGCCCGTCCTTCTGTTCGATCCGCATGAATATACCGTGCAGGTCGCGGCCGCTCTCCCGGCTTTCCTCGATCCTCAGGGTGATGTTCTTGCCCAGATTGGTGAATTCGCCGACCTTTATCGAGGCGCCCAGCGCCCCCGACCGCAACTCATATTGCAGCCCCTCATAGGCATAGCGGGCATAGGGCTGAACGAAACCGACGATGACGAGATTCACCAGCGCCAACGTGATGGCATAGAGATAGGGCACGCGCATCAGTCGGCGGGGCGACAGACCGACGCCGCGCAGCACGTCTAGCTCCGACGAGAGCGCCAGCCTGCGGAACGCGAGCAATATGCCGAGCATCAGGCCGATCGGGATGCCCAGAGACAGATATTCCGGCAGCATATTGGCCAGCATGCGCCACACGACGCTGACCGGGCCGCCTTGCGCCGCGACGAAATCGAACAGCCGCAGCATCTTGTCCAGCACCAGCAGCATGGCGGCGATGACGAGCGTGCTGGCGAGAGGAACGGCGATCAGCCGCGCGATATAGCGGTCGGTGGCGCTCAGAAGTTTCAATTTATCGTCGTCCCGTCACCATGTTTTGGCCGCAAATGCATTCCATACCAGAGTTGGGGCGAACAGGGCCACCCGCGCAAAGGCATCATGCCTGGTTGCGGGCTATAGCTTCGAGGAGTGATTTGGTCATGTTTAAAGTTACCGGTGCATCAATGAGCATCGCGGGCGCGTTGGCGCTTGCCCTCGCCGTTGCCGCGCCCGCAGGCGCCTATGCCCAGCGCAAGATCATCGCGAACGACCTTTCCCAGTGCACGGCGGGAAGCGGTCCCTCCGTGCTGGTCGTGGTCAGCGGATTTCGCGGCGCGACCGGAACCATTCGCGTCCAGTCTTACCCCGCCAGCAAGGGTGCGTGGCTGGAAAAAGGCGCATGGATCAACCGGATCGATACGTCGGTGCGCCTCGTCGATGGCAAGATGCGCTTCTGCCTGCCCATGCCCGCCGCGGGAAGCTATGGCATCGCCATTCGTCATGATCGCAACGGCAATGGCAAGACTGACCTCAGCCAGGACGGCGGCGGGTTCTCGAACAACCCCAAGGCCAGCATATTCAACCTCGGCAAGCCGCCGGTTGACAAGGCGGCGATAGCGGTTGGGCATGGCCCGGTCGCCATCTCCGTTTCGCTGCAATATATGTAAGGAGAGCATTTCGTTCGATGGTCAGTGTCGCGCTTCTCTCCAACCCGAAATCGACGGGAAACCGCCAGCTTTTGCCGCGCGTGCGGAGCTATTGCGCGAACCATCCCGACATCTTTCATTATGAGGTGGAAAGCGTAGACCAGATCGGCCGGGCGATGCAGATGATCGCGCATGTGAAGCCGACCGTCATCGTCATCAATGGCGGCGATGGCACGGTGCAGACGGCGCTGACCGAACTGTACCAGGGCAGCTATTTCGACGGGCCGGTGCCGCCGGTCGCTGTGCTGCCCAATGGCAAGACGAATCTCATCGCGCTCGATCTGGGTATCCGC
>CAYOZY010000032.1:8617-8917 GCA_964408525.1 uncultured Sphingobium sp.
CCCGATCACGGCGCTGGAACGGATTGTTGCCATCGCGAAGCAGGATGTGATGGAGCATGTGGTCGCGCGCGAGTTGATCGCGCTGTCGGATGGCGAGGCGACCAGCCGCCCCGTGCTCGGCATGTTCCTTGGCGGAGCGGGGCTGGCCGATTCTATTCTCTATTGCCGCAACCGCATTTACCCCCTTGGGCTTTCGAACGGGCTGTCGCATTTTCTGACGGCGATGGCGGTGCTGGCCTCGGTGTTTCTGGGCGTTCGCGGCAAATATATGCCTCCGGCCGCGCGGCCCGTTTCCATCTC
>CAYOZY010000032.1:8927-18097 GCA_964408525.1 uncultured Sphingobium sp.
TGCCCGAGATCGAGGAAGCCTGCCGCCAGAGCCTGCGCGAAGGGCAGCTCGCGGGCCGATTCGCGGTGCTGGTTGTGACCACGCTCGAAAAGCTGCTGCTCGGCGCCAAGCCGACGGGAGAGGGCGCGGCGGGACGGTTGAAGCTGCTCGCGATAGACAACAGCCCGGCCGCGATGCTGCGTGTGCTGGCGGTAAGCCTTCTCGGAGGCCGGTTCGGCTCCAAGAGGATGCAGGGTATTCACCTCGAACAAGGCGATGTCATCCGTATCGAGGGTGAAAACAGCAACGTCATTCTCGATGGCGAGATTTTTCAGGCAGTCAGTGGTCGCCCGATCGTGCTTCGCTCGACCCCGCCTGTTCCGTTCCTGCGTCTGGCGGCGTGACTCCCCGGCTGCATGAGCTGATCGCGGCTGAGCTGGCCGAGCCGGTCGACGTGCGCGTGAAGGACATGGCGGCCGCGATCGCCGCACAACATTCGGTGGCGGCGCGGGCCGTGTTGTTCTATGGCTCCTGCCTGCGGGAAAAGCAGCTTGCAGGACTGATGCTCGACTTCTACCTGATCGTGTCCGATTACCGCGCGGCGTATGGCAAGCGCTGGCTGGCGAGCGCCAACCGGCTGATTCCGCCCAATGTCTTTCCCTTTGTACATAAGGGGTTGAGCGCGAAATATGCAGTGCTGAGCGAGACAGACTTCGCGCGGCTGTGTAGCGAAGGGGCGGACAATGTTTCCGTCTGGGCGCGGTTCGCGCAATCCGCACGGCTGGTCTGGGCGGCCGATGAGGCAGCGCGGGGCGCGGCAATAAAAGCGGTGGCCGAGGCGCCGGTCACGCTGTTCGAACTGGCGCTGCCTATGGGTGACGGCAGCCACAGAAGCATTGGGGATATGTGGGACCGGGCGTTCGCGCTGACCTATGGCTGCGAACTCAGAGCGGAACGGAAAGGGCGCGGCACCAGCATCGTCGCCTCCGATCCCGCGCGCTTTGAGTCTGTCGGGCAGGCGGCGCTGGCGGAGATCGCGCGCAGACGCGGCGTCGGCCCTGAGAGCGAGGGGCCGCTCGGCATGTCAGCGGAGGCAGCGAAAGCGCGTTGGCGGCGGCTCCGGCGGCGCGGCAAAGCCTTGAGCGTCGTCCGGCTTGCGAAGGCGAGTTTCACCTTTTCCGGGGGGATCGATTACCTCGCTTGGAAGATAAACCGGCACGCGGGCACACAAATCATCATCACGCCGTGGCAGCGTCGCCACCCGCTGATGGCGGCTATAGTGCTGCTGCCGCGCCTGTTCGCGAGCCGGGCAATCGGCTAGCGGCCTGCGTGATCGCGCTTTTCAGGGCATTGAGCGTATAGGGCTTGCGCAGCAGCATATGCCCATCGAACATGCTGTTGTCGGTTACGTCGCCGGCATAGCCCGTAACGAACAGGACGGGGATCGAGCGATGGATGGCGGGTAGTGCCGTCACCATCTCTGGCCCTGTCATGTCGGGCATCAGGACATCGCTCAAAATCAGGTCGATACCGCTGTGGCTGTCGAGTATCGCCATCGCCTTGTGTGGATGGTCGCAGCATATCGCCCGGTGGCCAAGTTCAGCGAGCGCCGCGCGCGTCTGGGCGAGAACGCGCGGATCGTCCTCGACGACAAGGATCGTCAGCGATTTTCCCCCCGCTGCGGAGGAGTGACCGGCGGTGTCCGTGTCCGGCAACTGGCCGATCGTCGGCCCCGATTCAGACAGGGCGATATGTCGAGGCAGGTATAGCTGAACCTCGGTGCCCTGATCCGGCTCGGAGAGGAGCCGGATCTGCCCGCCGCACTGGCCGACAAAGCCGAACACCTGACTGAGGCCGAGGCCTGTCCCCTTGCCATGCGCCTTGGTTGTGAAAAACGGTTCGAACACGCGCTGGCGCACTTCTGTCGTCATGCCGCAGCCATCGTCGACCACCGACAGGCAGACATATTCGCCTGCCGCACATTCCTCTATTTCTCCCGCGCGCAGGCGGGTCTGGCGCGTGCGCAACACCAGTGTTCCCCGACCGTCCATCGCGTCGCGGGCGTTGACAGCGAGGTTGAGCAGCACATTTTCGAGCTGATGCCGGTCGGTGTAGATTTGCCAGTCGCCGCACTCAAGGTCCAGCTCGACCTTGATCTGGTCGCCGATCGCGCGATCGAGCAACTCGGTCATGCCAGTTATCAGCATGTCGGGCGATTGCGCTTCGGGCATGTGCGGTTCGGCGCGGGCAAAGGCAAGCAGCCGGCGGGTGAGCGCCGAAGCGCGGGTGGCGCCTTCCATCGCGTTGTCTATATGCCGCACGGCATCGCTCACGCCCTCGACCCGGCGGCGCGCCAACTCCAGCCCGCCGACCACCACGGCCAGCATATTGTTGAAATCATGCGCGATGCCGCCGGTGAGCTGGCCGACGGCTTCCATCTTTTGCATCTGGCGCAGGCTTTCCTCGGCGCGTTCGCGGTCCTCGGATTCGCGTTGCAGTTTGGCGTAGGCCAGCTCCAGTTCCCGCGTGCGCGCCGCAACCGCCTCCTCCAGCGCCATGGCCCTGCGATATTCGTCATCGACAAGAATGCGTTCCTGTCGCCGTTCGCGCATCATGGCGCGCGCCACCCAGACGAGAAGGAGAACGGCGACGAGCAGAACGAGGCCGACGAGGCGATAGGTGGTAGTGACCTGCTGAACCGACGCCCCGGCGCGCTCGACATCGATGTTATGTTCGGCAAGGCGAGCATTTTCGGCCTCGATCACCTGTTCGAGCAGCGAAGTGATGCGGGTGAGGCTTTGCGCTTTGCTGGCCTGATAGAATTTGCCGAGCGATGCGACCTTCTGGTCATAGGTGGTGCGCAGCGCGATGTCGGTGAGGGTTGCTCCGCGCTTCTGATAGGCATCATCGAGCTGGCTCACCAGCTCGCGCTGAACCGGATCGTTGCGCGTCGCCAGCTTCAGCGCATAAAGCTCCTTGGCAGCAGTGTTCCATTCGTCCTGATATTGGCGGCCGATATCCTTGTCCATGCTGATGACATAGCGGGCGAGCGAGGACTCGGCCTTGGCGACGGAGGCGTCGAGGCGGCGGGCAAGGGTGACGATCTCGTAGCTGCGCTGCTGTTCCATCAGCGCTTCGTCCTGTCCGCGCGCGGTGATACTCGCATAATAAAGCAGGGCGCCGATGGCGACGATCAGCGACAGGCCGATCAGCGTGGGCAGCATGCGGTCGATCCGACGTTTCCACGCCGGGATGTCGTCCTCTTCCTCGCTCCAACCATAGGCCATTAACCATGTCTAGCCCAAACATGCGCGCGAGAAAAGTCGCGCGCACTCGTGCCACCGCACGGGAAGGGTGGTTGCTATGGTCGGGTCAGCTCAGCCGATGGCGCCCGTCGCCTTGCCCGCTGCCTCGAATATGCGCAGGATCTGGCCGACCTGCTCGCTGCTGTGCTCCGCGCACAGCGAACAGCGCAGTAGGAAGGTGCCTGCGGGGGTTGCGGGGGGGCGGGCCATGTTCACATAAAGCCCCAGTTCCAGCAGCGCCTGCCACATTGCGACGGCCTGTGTCTGGTCGGTCAGGATGACGGCGATGATCGCCGACTGTGGGGTTTCCGTGCCAAGCTTGAAGCCGAGATCACGCAGGCCGCTGTGCAAGCGGCGGCTGTTTTCCCATAAATGCGCGCGCTTGTTCCCGGCGTGCATGAGCTTTCGGATAGAGGTGGCGGCGGTGGCGACGACGCTGGGCGGTAGGCTGGCGGTGAACACATAGGGGCGGCACACAAGGCGCAGCACCTCGAACTTCGGGTGGTTGGATACGCAGAAGCCGCCGACCGTGCCTACCGATTTGGAAAAGGTGCCGACGACGAAGTCGATATCCTTTTCGACGCCCTGTTCCTCATAGACGCCGCGGCCATGCTCGCCGAAAAAGCCCATGCCATGGGCCTCATCGACCAGGATCATGCAATTCGGGTGTTTGCGCACAGCCGCCACCATGTCGGGCAGCGGCGCGACATCGCCCAGCATCGAATAGACGCCCTCGAGCACCACCAGCTTCTGCGCGTCGGCGGGCAGGCGGCCAAGGCGCTTGTCAAGATCTTCGACGCTGTTGTGGCGAAAGCGGACGATCTCCGCATCGCCCAGAAAGCAGCCGTCATAGATGGAGGCGTGGCTGTCAGCATCGAGGATGATGTAATCGCCTTTGCCGGCGAGCGTAGAGATCATGCCGAGATTGGCCTGATAGCCGGTCGAGAAGACCATTGCCGAGCTGGTGCCGTAAAACTCCTTCAGCGCCTCCTCGCATTCCTTATGCCCCTGATAGGTGCCGTTGAGCACGCGGCTGCCGGTAGTACCCGACCCGAAATTATCGAGCGCATCCTTTCCCGCCTGCACCACATCGGGGTCGAAGGTCATGCCCATATAGTTGTATGTGCCGAGCAGGATCGTCTCCTTGCCCTTGATGATTGCGAGGGTGGGCGACTTCACCTCGTCCATGACGATGGCGAAGGGGTCGCGTACCCCCGTGGCGAGCAGCGCCTCGCGCTCGGCGATCAGGGCATCGAACTTCGAGAAGAGGTCGGTCATTCGCGTTTCAGCCCTGCAACTTGATGACGGCATCGACGAGCTGGCCGACGGTTTCTATTTCGGCCTGCATGTTCATGGTGATGATGATGTCGAATTCGTCCTCGATCGCGGCGACGAAATCCATCACGGTCAGGCTGTCCCACTCAAGATCGCCCGCGAAGGTGGTCGCCTCGCTCAGCGTCACACTCTTCTTGTTGAACGGCGCGATCTGCGCTGCAACTGTATCGAATATCTGCTGGCGGTCCGTCATATTGCCTCGTGTTTCGTCGAAGGATTTGCAGGGTTCATGCCCGCCACATTGCCCCTTTGGCAAGCGAATAAGGCGATAATCAGGCGTTATTGTTTCAGGGTCGCGGCAACTTCGGCAAGGCCTTGATCCGCGCTGATCCGGGGTTGCCACAACTGGCTCGGCGGGCGCTTGGTGGGGTCGATTACCCAATCGGGAAAGCACATATAGCGCACCCGATCGGGCGTGAGCTTGGCGCGAGGGCCGCGAAACAGCCGGTCGAGGGCGGCGAACCCCATCAACACGGCCTGAGGCAGGGGGACGGCGATCACCCTGTGGCCCAGCGCTCGCGCGATGGCGGCGGCAAGCTCGCGGTGAGACAGGCCGCCCGGAGTGCCGTCGTCCACCTCCCATGTCGCGCCCGCATATGCTGCGCCTTCCGGCCCGGAAAGCGCGACCAGCACCCGCGCCAGCTCGCGCACATGGATGAGCGAAGCGCGGCCCCTTGGCGGGACGGGCAGCACGCCGAAGCGCGCCGCGCGGATCACCTCTCGGAATTCCGTATCGTTCGGGCCATAGACCGCTGGCGGGCGCACCATGGTCCAGTCGAGGCCGGAGGCGCGCACACGCTCTTCGGCCTGCGCCTTCGACCAGCAATAGTTGGAAAGCTGCGGTTGGCGCGCGGCGAAGGATGAGACATGCACGAGGCGTTTTACGCCTGCTCGCCGCATCGCCGCGATGACATTGGCCGTGCCATGCACATTGCCCGCCTCGAAACCAGCTCGGTCTGGCGCATTGACAACGCCCGCGATGTGGAGCGCGAGATCGGCTCCTTCCATCAGCGCCTCAAGCGCCTGCGCATCGTGCAGGTCGCCTGCTATCCAGGTCACATTATCACGCGGCGGTTGCGGGCGGCGGGCAAGAGCGCGGACGGAGAAGCCGCTTGATATAAGTTGATCCAACGTTTCCGCACCCACGAAACCTGTCGCGCCGGTCATTGCAACGGTTCGCATCAGAGCATCACCATATGGTCGCGATGAACCAGCGCGGCGCGGGTTGCGGTGCCGAGCAGGGCGGTTATCTCGTCCTTGCGCTTGCCAACGATGCGGTGCGCGTCGTCCGCATCATATTCGGCGAGGCCGCGCGCGATGGGCTGGCCGCCCGCGTCGCAAATGTCGATTACATCACCGCGCGCGAAATGACCCTCCACGCCCGTCACGCCTGCGGGCAACAGGCTGTTGCCCTTGGCGAGGGCGGCCTGAGCGCCTGCGTCGACGATGACGCGCCCCTTGATCGCCAGTCTTCCAGCCAGCCAGTTCTGCCGCGCGCGCTTGCCGGTCTGGGCGAGGAAGATGGTACCGTTCGCGCCGCCTTCCCAGGCCGAAAGCGGTCGATCCGCCGTGCCGGATATGATCGCGAGGTGCGCACCGGCGCGGCATGCGATCTGCGCCGCCTCGATCTTGCTCGCCATACCGCCCGACCCCATGCCGCTGCCCGATCCCCCATCGGCCATGGCGAGGATTGCGGCGTCGATGCGCGTCACCTGCGGGATCAGGCGCGCATCCGGGTTCGCATTCGGATTGGCGGTGTAGAGGCCGTCTACGTCCGATAACAGCACGACGGCATCCGCCCGCGCCGCCTGCCCGATGCGCGCGGCGAGCCGGTCATTGTCGCCGAAGCGGATCTCGCTGGTCGCAACGCTGTCATTCTCATTTATTATGGGAATGACACCGAGCGACAACAGCCGTTCCAGCGTGGCGGCGGCGTTCAGATAGCGGTGCCTGTTTTCCAGATCGTCTAGCGTCAGCAGCATCTGTGCGGCGGTGAGGCCGCTCTCGCCGAGCAGGCTTGCCCAATGGCCGGACAGGGCAATCTGGCCCACGGCAGCCGCAGCCTGTGCATCGTCAAGGCTTCCGCGCCCGCCCTTGGGCAGCGACAGGCGTCGCGCGCCCAGCGCGATTGCACCGGAAGACACGACGATGATTTGCTGCCCCGCCTTGGTGCGCGCGGCGATGTCCGCCACCACTCCGGCCAGCCAACCGGTCCGGATCGCGCCGCCCGCATCGACCAGCAGCGCCGAGCCGATTTTGACGATGAGGCGCTTGATGCCATTGGGGGGGAAGCCCGTCAGACTGGCGACCATGGCTTCTCCTCTCCGGCCTGTGGCTCTTGCTCGGCCAGCGCTTCCAGCGCTTTCTGCTCGCTGCCCAGCAGGGGCAGCACCGCATCGAGCAATGCGGGCACGCCTTTACCGGTCGCGCCGGATATGATGAAGATATCTTCCGCGCCTGCCTCGCGAAGCTGCGCAGCGATATCCTCCATCAGCTCCTCATCCAGCAGGTCGCCCTTGTTGAGCGCGATGAGCTGCGGCTTGTCCTCCAGCCCTTCGCCATAGGCTTCCAGCTCGCCCTGCACGATATGCCACGCCGCAACGGGATCGTCGCCGGTGGCATCGATGAGGTGAAGCAGTACCCGGCAGCGCTCGATATGGCCGAGGAAGCGGTCGCCGATGCCCGCGCCCTCCGCCGCGCCTTCGATCAGGCCGGGAATGTCGGCCAGCACGAACTCCCGGTTGTGATGCGAAACCACGCCGAGCTGCGGCTTGGTCGTGGTGAAGGGGTAGGCGCCGACCTTGGCCTTGGCGTTTGTCACCTGATTGATGAAGGTGGATTTTCCGGCATTGGGCAGGCCGACGAGGCCAACGTCGGCGAGCAGCTTGAGCCGCAGCCAAACCCACATGTCCTCTCCGGGCCAGCCGGTGCCGTGCTGGCGCGGCGCGCGGTTGGTGCTGGTCTTGTAGCTTTCATTGCCGCGTCCACCATCGCCGCCGCGCAGGAACACCTGCCGCTGCCCGACCTCTGTGAAATCGGCGAGCAGTTCGCTATAGCCTTCTTCGTCCGGCTCGGAGATCACCTGCGTGCCGACCGGCACCTTGATGACAAGGTCGTTGCCGCCCGCTCCGGTGCGGCTTTTGCCCGCGCCGGGCTGGCCGCGCTGCGCCTTGAAATGCTGGGTGTAGCGAAAGTCGATCAGGGTATTGAGGCCCGCGACCGCCTCAAAGATGATGTCGCCGCCCTTGCCGCCATTGGCGCCGTCCGGCCCGCCATATTCGATATATTTCTCTCGCCGGAAGCTCACGGCGCCCGGGCCGCCCGCGCCGGATTTGATAAATATTTTGGCCTGATCGAGAAAGTGCATGGCTGCGCGTGTATCGCGCCTTCGGCCGATTGGCCAGCGGAGATGAGAGAAGGAAAGGCGGGCGGGGGCGACGCCTCGCCTCCCGCCAGTCTAACTGTTTGATCCTGACCCTACGCCGCGACTGGCGCGCGATCCAGATACAGATCGGTAGCCGGATCTGTTCGCGCGGGATTTGCGCCGCTGTCCTCGAACACGGCGCAGGCCACTTCGCGCCCGCGACCAAGGCTGAACCGCTTCACGGACCGGCCCGTGGGATGAAAGCCGAGCTTCACAAGCACATGGGCCGCAGCGCCGTTGTCGACGGACGGGCGGGCGATCAGGCGACGCAGACCGGCCGCGCGCGCGAAGCGGATGACAGCCGCGCAGGCCTCCGTGGCAAAGCCCAGACCCCAGAAAGGCCGGGCGATCCAGAAGCCCAGTTCGGAGGCGTCGCCTTCGCCGCGGGTAATGCCACAACTGCCGACAAGGCGTGGTGCCCCGCCGGTGCGCGCGAACAGCAGGAATTGCGGCGCGAGCGGATCGCTATCCGAGCCGATCAGCTTTTCCGCGTCCTCCGCCGTCAGCATGGCGGGGATATGGAACAGGTTACGGACGAGCGCCTCGTCATTCAGCGCTCCGGCAACCGCCTGCGCGTCCTCGGCCCAGCCTGGCCGCAGCAGCAATCTCTCGGTTCTCGAAAACATGACTTGTCCTCTCTCATTTTCGTCGCGGCTCTGGCCGTTTATGGTTACAGCATAGCGACATTATAGGCGGTTTTTCGTTCTTATCCTCGACCCGTGCGTACGATGGGACGGGGCGACGGTTTCGAGCCTGACGCTGGCCGGAATGTCGGCGAGCGCGGACACGAAAAAGGGGCGGCCCGAATTGGGCGCCCCGTTCTGCCGACTCAGGCCGGCTTTTGCCGTTTGTCCGGGGCGTTCGGTGGACGGCCCCGTTCAGGATCGTCGGGTTATTCGGCGGCCTGCGCCACCATGTCTACCGATACATATTTGCGGCCGAGCTTGCCATCGTGGAACACTACACGGCCTTCGGTCAGCGCAAATAAGGTATGATCCTTACCCATGCCGACATTGCGGCCCGGATAGACGCGGGTGCCGCGCTGGCGAATGATGATGTTGCCGCCAATCACATGCTGGCCGCCGAACTTCTTCACGCCAAGGCGCTTGCTTTCCGAATCGCGACCG
>CAYOZY010000033.1:0-908 GCA_964408525.1 uncultured Sphingobium sp.
GCATACAGGGTGCCGGGGAATCGACGGCGGACACACTGGCGGGCGTGGCGCGGGTGCAGGGTCAGCCCAAGCGCCAAGCGCGGCGGGTGAGGGGAGGAAGCGCGGAAGATGTGCCGGAGGAGTTGGGGAGAAGGGGGCCTGCTCCTCCGGCGCCGCCGAAGCGACAGAGTTTGTGGGGGCGAGAGGAGAACCGGGCATCGCCGTTTCGCCGCTGTTCATTTTGTCATCGTCCAACGTGGGGGATGCGCGCAGCGCGCTTACGTTGCTCATGATCGGTCTCCATCTGCTCCCTCGTGCCGCCACGAGCGGGTGGCGGCCATATCTTCAATCAGTTCGAAACGCCGCCCGCAGTCACCTTCTGAGCGGCCTTCAGGCCGATCGGAAACTGGTCGAGATAGGCGTTGGGCTTGCGGCCATCGAAGGTTTTGCCGTCGATGAAGCTGCTGTCCGGCGCCTTGAAGCCGTCCGTCTGAGGGATCGCGTCGGCCGGAATGACCTTCTTGTCCGCGAGCGCCTTGGCGGCGGCGAGGTAGAGGTCAGGGCGATAGACGGCCTTGGCCGTGTCGAAATACCACTGATCCGGCTTTGCCTCGGCGATCTGGCCCCAGCGGCGCATCTGCGTCAGATACCAGATGGCGTCCGAATAATAGGGATAGCCCGCGAAGTTCTTGAAGAAGATATTGAAATTGGGCGCGTCACGCGTGTCGCCCTGGGCAAAGGTGAATTTGCCCGTCATCGATGCCGCGATCACCTTTTCATCGGCGCCGACATAATTCGGCTGCGACAGGATTTTCACCGCCTCGGCGCGGTTCTTGCCATTGTCGGCATCGAGCCATTGCTGTGCCTTGATGATCGCACGCAGCAGGGCGGCGGTCGTCTTCGGGTATTTGTCGGCGAAGTCCTTGCGC
>CAYOZY010000033.1:918-1875 GCA_964408525.1 uncultured Sphingobium sp.
GCAGGCCGAACACCTTCTCCGGGTTGTTCTTCCAGATCTGCTCGTCGGTCACGACCGGAACGCCGATCTTCTTCTGCACGGCGGCCTGGTTCCATGGTTCGCCGACGCAATAGCCCTCGATCGTGCCCGCTTCCATCGTCGCGGGCATCTGCGGCGGCGGGGTAACGGAGAGCTGGATGTCCGCGCTGGTGGTGCCGGCGACATCGCCGGGCAGATAATAGCCGGGGTTCACACCGCCCGCCGCCAGCCAGTAGCGCAGCTCGTAATTATGGGTGGAAACCGGGAACACCATGCCGAACTTCAGCGGCTTGCCCTGTGCCTTGAAGCTGGCGACCACCGGCTTGAGCGCCGAAGCGGAAATCGGATGGGTCGGCTTGCCATCCGGTCCCTTGGGCAGCGTGCCTTCGATCTGCGACCAGATCTTGTTCGACACAGTGATGGCATTACCGTTGAGGTCGAGGCTCAAGGGCGCGATCAGGTCCGCCTTGGTGCCGAGGCCGATGGTTGCCGCGATTGGCTGGCCGGCGAGCATATGCGCACCGTCGAGCTGGCCGCCGATGACCCCGTCGAGCAGGACCTTCCAGTTTGCCTGCGGCTCCAGCGTGACGTTCAGGCCTTCCTCGGCGAAAAAGCCCTTTTCCTTGGCGATGGCGAGCGGCGCCATGTCGGTGAGCTTGATGAAGCCGAACTTCAGCACCGGCTTTTCGACCGCGCCTTCGGGCACGCTCGCCGCCGTTACGTCATCTGCCCCGCTCTTGCCGCCGCCGCATGCCGAAAGCATGGACAGGGCGCAGGCCGAAGCCAGCAGGACACCAGTTTTCACGAGAAATCGACGCTTATCCAACATGCCATTGCCCCTTTGAAACGGATGGCAACCAGAGGATTCGCCGGGCATAAAAAAAGCCGCCCAGACGGACAGCCATTTCAGGTCCTCGGGGCGGCATCTTTGCCTGTAGC
>CAYOZY010000033.1:1885-17457 GCA_964408525.1 uncultured Sphingobium sp.
GCCTGTAGCTTCATCCCAGTGGGACTGCCAACCTGCGTTCCGCCCCCCGATGGACGAAACCGGAATATGTATCGAACCTCATCGCCCGATGACTCGTGAATGTCATGATTCGCACTTTCCAACAAGTGCAATTTTTGCAATCGCGAAATATCGCTACCGCGATCGTTCATCGGCAAGATACTCATCGAGACGTTCGGGGTCGAAGTCCCGCCCATCGAAAAAGCGGTCGGGGCCGAGCAGCAAACGGCCCTGAACCGTGCCGACCCCCGTGGTTTCCACGATAGCACCTTCCAGCTTCGCGCTGGCGCCGGGCAGGGGCACTCCAGTGCCCGCGAGGGCGGCGCGATAGATATCCGGACGGAAAACTTTCTGCGCCGCAGCATAGCCTTCAGCGGATTTTTCGACATGTCCCGCGCGCACCATCTGGGCATAAAGCCATGCCGCCTGACTGACCCAGGGGAAGTTCGCGGCCTCGCGATGCTGGAACATGAAGTCGGGGATGTGCATCGGCTCGTGTCCTGCCGCGAGCTTGATGCGGTCTGCTATCGCGCGCTCGATCAGCTCCGCCGAACCGTCGAGATATTCCGCCCTCGCGAGGATCGCGGCATTCGCCGCATGACGCTCGGGATCGACAAAAGCCTCGCCGGCAGCATGGAGCGCGCGGACAAGCCGGTGAACGATATCCGGTTCAGCTTCAGCCCGCGCGGCGGGCAGCGCGAGCACTTTTTCCACGCCGCGCAGCCAGATATGCGAGGTGACGTTGACGATGACCCCGACGCCACGCTCCACCGCTACGCTGTTCCACGGCTCGCCGACGCAGATGCCGTCGATCTCGCCCATCGCCAGCGCATCGGCGGCAAAGGGCGGCGCGATGGTGACGATGTCGACCTCGCGTTCGATATCGACCCCGCTGCCCCGCAGCCAATATTGCAGCATATAATTATGGCTCGAATAGCGGTGCACGACCCCGAAACGCAGCTTCGCGCCTTCGCGGGCGCGCATGGCGATGAGTTCGGCGAGACGTTTGCCTGATGTCATGGCATCGGGCAGCGTGCCCTCTTCACAGATCACCGCCGCCAGTGAGGGTGCTAGCGTCACCGCATTGCCGTTCAGTCCTAATATGAAGGGGACGGAGAGCGGGGTGGGGGGGCGGTCTAATCCCAGAGTGGTGGCGATCGCCAATGGTGCGACCAGATGGGCGGCGTCGCTCTGGCCATAGATCAGCCGGTCGCGCACAGTGGCCCAGCTCATGTCGCGCACCAGATCAAGCGCTATGCCTTCCTGTTCCGCCAGCCCCAGTTCCCGCGCGAGAATAGGCAGGGCGGCATCGACCAGCGGCAAAAATCCGATCCGGAACGGGTCCGACGTCACAAGGCTCCTCCCAACAGATTTTCGGCGGTAATGATCGATTCCGCCACCTCGGATACGCGACGATTTGTCTGCATCGCGTGGGAGCGCAGCAGCTTGTAGGCATCCGGCTCCGACAGGTTGCGCTTCTTCATCAGGATAAGCTTCGCCTTATCGATGGTTTTGCGTTCGGCCAGTTGCGAGCGCGCCTCGGCCAGTTCGGTCTGGAGCCGGTTGAACGCCTGAAACCGCCGCACGGCGAGATCGAGCACCGGCTTGATCCGTTCCTTGCGCAAGCCGTCGACCACATAGGCAGAGATGCCGGCGTCAATCGCATCGGCGATGGCCTCCTCATCGCTATGATCGACGAACATCGCGATGGGGCGCGCCAGCGCGCGGGACAGGGCGAAGGTTTCCTCCAGCATGTCGCGGCTGGGATTTTCGAGATTCATCAGCACGACGTCTGGCGAAACCGCTTCGAGCCGCGCTGCGACGCCCTGTCGTTCGAGAAAGATGTGGATGTCGTTCAGACCTGCCTCACGCAGGCCTTCCTCAATTACCGCGGCGCGAGCCGGGCTGTCGTCTATGACGGCGATCCGCAAACGAGCCCCCTTGTTGCAACGCAACATATTCCTGGTTGCAGGGCGCTATGTCAATGGGCTTTGATTCGCAAGCTTTGTCGCGACATGAGACAAAAGGCTGTGCTGCACCGCACAGCCCCCAATGCTCCGATCATCCGACCATTCAGTCGCGCAGGGCATCCTCGATTGACACGAAAATCAGTACGGCGGCAAAAGCTATGGCGGCCAGAATCGCGCCAAGGATGGGAAGCTGGTGAAGAACATTCATGATGCGGCTCGCTCATACTCGATGGAGGGCGCATCGTGGGGCATAACGTGCCCTCTGTCGTTGATCGAGATCAAGGGTTTGCGTCAGAGACTCTCACGACAGGGTCGGTGTTCCGAAACTGGCTGGGGCCGTGGACCATGCTGCGGGTTCTACCCTTAACCGCAGCGGCCCCGGAAAGGATAGTCAGCCCAGCATCCTGATGATGGAAGAGAAGTCCATGCTGCCCTCGCCGGCATTGGCATGCATCTGGTACAGAGCTTCGGCGGCGTGGCCCATCGGCACGGCGGCACCGGCTGCCTGCGCGGCGTCCATGGCCAGCTTCAGGTCTTTCAGCATCAGCGCGGTCGCGAAACCGCCCTGATAGCCATTGTCGGCGGGGCTTTGCGGCCCCACTCCGGGCAGCGGGCAATAGCTGGTCATCGACCAGCACTGGCCCGACGACACGCTGGATATGTCGTAAAACGTCTGCGGGTCGAGGCCGAGCTTCTGCGCCATGACGAAGGTTTCGCAGGTCGCGATCATGCTCGCGCCGAGCAGCATGTTGTTGCAGATCTTGGCGGCCTGCCCATTGCCCGCCGCACCTGCATGTATGACCGCCTTGCCCATCGCGGCAAGGATAGGCTGGGCGCGCGCGAAATCCGTATCCTCCCCCCCCACCATGAAGGTGAGCGTGCCGCTATTGGCCGCCGCGATGCCCCCCGAAACCGGCGCATCGACCATGGCATAGCCCCTGGCTGCCGCGCCCGCCGCCACCTTGCGCGCTGTGGCGACATCGATGGTCGAGCAATCGAGCAACAGCGCCGATGCGGGCGCATGGCCGACCACGTCCTGTTCATAGACGGCCTCGACGATTTTGCCATTGGGCAGCATGGTGATGACCGCATCGACGCCTTCGACCGCATCCTTCACAGTCGTGAACGTCGTGCACCCGTTTTCGCGCGCGCGGTCCAGCGCCGGCTCGGCCAGATCGAAGGCGCGGACATCATGCCCTGCCTTCACCAGATTGGCGGCCATGCCGCCGCCCATGTTGCCAAGGCCGATAAATGCGATTTTCATATCAAGTTCCTTTTGCGTGCCTCAGAGCGGCTGCCATTCCTCATCGGCCGGGAGTGGCGCGAAGATGGCGTCTATCATTGATTCCGTCACGCCCTCGGCCGTCGCCGGGTTCCATTGCGGCGCATTGTCCTTGTCGACGATCAACGCGCGGACGCCTTCGGCAAAATCGGGCAGGGTGAGAGCGCGGCTGGCGATGCGATATTCCATGGCCATGTTCGCCGCGAAATCGGCGCAGGCTAGGCTATCGCGCAACTGACGCAGGGCGATCTTGCATGTCTGCGGGCTTTTGGTGCGCAGCAGGGCGCGTTGTTGCGCGGCCCATTCGCCGCTATCTTCTCCAAGGCTGGCGAGAATATCCTCCAGCCTGTCCGATGCGAAGTGGCGGGCGATGTCGGATGCATGGGCTGCGATTTTCGGCTCTGGCGGTTGGGTAGCAAGAGAGGCGAGCACGGCGCCCGGATCCTCACCCGCGGCTATCCGGCGCTTGGCATCGGCAAGTGCCTCACCCGGCAGATAATGTGTCGCCAGCCCCGCCCATTTACACTCCGCTCCATCAAGGCGCGCGCCGGTGAGCGCCAGAAACTGCCCGATCCTCCCCGCCAGGCGCGAGAGATACCAGCCGCCGCCGACATCGGGAAACAGGCCGATGCCCGATTCCGGCATTGCGAGGCGCGTATTCTCTGTCGCCACGCGATACTGCGCCGGCTGGCTGATCCCTACGCCGCCGCCCATGGTGATGCCGTCCATGAAAGCCACAACCGGCTTGGGATAAGTGAAAATCAGGTGATTGAGGCGATATTCGTCATGGAAGAATCTGCGGCCTGAAACGCCACCGTCATTGAGGGCGGAATTGCGGAGGAGGGCGATGTCGCCTCCTGCACAGAAACCGCGCGACATTTTAGGATCGCCGTCCGGCGCGGCAGCATGATCGATGATGACGACCCGCACATCGGGGTCATCTCGCCATGCCAGCAGCGCGGTCGTCATGGCATGCACCATGTCCAGCGTCAGCGCGTGGATCGCCTTGGGGCGGTTCAGCGAGAGGTTTCCCGACGCGCCTTCGCGGCGCACGAGCACTTCGGCAGTCATTTCAGCAAATCCCGCCCGACGATCATCTTCATAACCTCGTTGGTGCCTTCAAGGATGCGGTGGACGCGCAGGTCGCGCCAGATGCGTTCGATCGGATAATCCATAAGATAGCCATAGCCGCCATGGAGCTGGAGCGCGCGATCGACCACCGCGGATCCGGTATCGGTCGCGAGGCGCTTTGCCATGGCTGCGAAGCGCGTCTTGTCCGGCGCATTTTCCGTAACCTTCACGGCGGCGAGATAGAGCAGCGCGCGCGCGCCTTCCAGCTCGGTCGCCATATCGGCGAGGATGAACTGCGTGTTCTGGAAATCCGCAATGGCCTTGCCGAACTGCTTGCGGTCTTTCGTGTAGGCGACGGCTTCGTCCAGACACCGCTGTGCGCCTCCCAGTGAGCAGGCGCCGATGTTGAGCCGCCCGCCGTCTAGCCCCGCCATAGCGATACTGAAACCCTGTCCTTCCGCGCCGACCAGATTCTCTTTTGGCACCCTTACATTGTCGAGGATCAGGGCAGCGGTGGGTTGCGAGTGCCAGCCCAGCTTGCGTTCCTGCGCGCCGAAGCTGACGCCCGGCATATCCTTTTCGATGACGAGGCAGCTTATGCCCTTCGGGCCATCTTCTCCCGTGCGGACCATCGTGACGTAAACATCGTTTTCGCCGCCACCGGAGATGAACTGCTTCGAGCCGGTAACGACATAATCGTCGCCATCCCTGACCGCCTTGGTCTTGAGGCTGGCAGCATCCGATCCCGCGCCCGCTTCGGTGAGGCAATAGCTGGCCAGCCGTTCACCGGCGACCAGACCGGGCAGATAGCGCGCCTTGATGTCCTCATCGCCAAAGGCGTCGATCATCCACGCGGCCATATTGTGGATCGAGATGAATGCACTGGTCGAGGGGCAGCCATAGGCCATCGCCTCCATGATGAGCGCGGCTTCGAGCCTGCCGAGGCCAATGCCGCCGCTCTGTTCGCTCACATAGATGCCGCCGAAGCCCAGTTCAGCCGCCGCCTTGACGACATCGCGCGGGAAGTGGTGCTTCTCGTCCCACTCGCTCGCATGCGGGGTGATGGCATCAGCGGTGAAGCGCCGCGCCATCTCCTGTATCGCGCATTGATCCTCGTTGAGGTCGAACTGGCCCATTTCTCTGACCTGTCAGCCCATGGTCGGTATTACGAAGGCGTTGCCGCCGTCCGGAGAGCCATCGGGCCAGCGCGCGGTCACGGTCTTGACCTTGGTCCAGAACTTGATGCCTTCCATGCCGTGCTGGTTGGTGTCGCCGAAGGCGGAGCGCTTCCAGCCGCCGAAGGTGTGGTAGGCGACCGGCACCGGGATCGGCACGTTGATGCCGACCATGCCGACATTGACCCGCGCCGCGAATTCGCGCGCGGCATGACCGTTGCGGGTGAAGATGGCGACGCCATTGCCATATTGATGCTGGCTGGGGAGCGCGAGCGCCGTCTCGAAATCCTTGGCGCGGACCATCTGAAGCACCGGGCCGAAGATTTCCTCCTTATAGCTCTGCATGTCGGTCGTGACATGGTCGAACAGCGTGGGACCGACGAAAAAGCCTTCCTCGTGGCCCTGAAGCTTGAAGCCGCGACCATCAACCACCAGCTCGCCGCCCTCGTCGATGCAGGTCTGGATCCAGCCCTCTACCTTCGCCTTGTGCGCAGCGGTGACGACCGGGCCGTAATGGGCTTCTGCGTCGGTCGAAACACCGACCTTGAGCTTCTCGATCGCCGGGATGAGCTTTGCCTTCAAGCGCTCTGCCGTATCGTCGCCCACAGGCACCACGACCGGCAGCGCCATGCAGCGCTCACCCGCCGAACCGAAGGCCGCGCCGGAAAGGTCGTTCACCACCTGATCGAGATCAGCGTCGGGCATGACGATGCCGTGATTCTTCGCGCCGCCCATGGCCTGCACACGCTTGCCGGCGGAAACGCCGCGGTTATAGACATAATGCGCGATGTCGGAGCTGCCGACGAAGCTGACCGCGCCAATCGCGGGATGATCGAGAATGGCGTCGACCATTTCCTTGTCGCCATGGACGACCTGGAAAATGCCTTCGGGCATCCCGGCCTCAAGGAACAGTTCGGCAAGTCGGTTGGGCACCGAAGGATCGCGCTCCGAAGGCTTCAGGATGAACGCATTGCCGACCGACGTCGCCACGCCCCCCATCCAAAGCGGGATCATCGCCGGGAAGTTGAACGGCGTTATACCGGCGCCGATGCCGATCGGCTGGCGCATGGAATAGACATCGATGCCGGGGCCTGCGCCCTGCGTATATTCGCCCTTCAGCACGTGAGGAATGCCGCAGCAGAACTCGATCACCTCCAGCCCGCGCTGGATGTCGCCTTTGCTGTCGGCAATCACCTTGCCATGCTCGGAGCTGAGCATGTGCGCCAGTTCTTCCATATTTGCCTCGACCAGACGCTTGAACTCGAACATCACCCGCGCGCGGCGCTGGGGGTTGGTCGCCGCCCATGCGGGTTGCGCTGCCTGAGCCGCCGCGACGGCGCGATCGAGCACAGCCTTGTCGCCCAGAGTGACCCGCGCCTGCACCGCCCCGCTATTGGGATTGAACACATCGCTGGTGCGGGAACCGGCTCCACCCGCGCCACCACCGGCAATGAAATGATCTATCTGCTTCACAATGCGGCCTCTCAAAATAAATGATGATGCACCATATTGTGCCTCCGCCCAAATTCAACGCATAGACTCGCAGGTATAAACTGCATAAATGCAGCCCATGGAATGGAATGAGCTGCGAATTTTTCTGAACGTCGCGCGTCACGGCAATCTGGTGAGCGCTGGCAGGGCCTTGCGTATTGATCCTACGACGGTGAGCAGGCGGATCACAAGCCTCGAAAGCGATCTGCAACAGACCTTGTTTGAACGAACGAACGACGGCTTTGTGCTGACGGCTTATGGCCGCACACTCCTTCCCCATGCCGAGGCGATGGAACTGGCCGCAAGCCGGATTGAGTTGGCCAGCGCCAACCAACACCATCTCACCGGACAGTTACGGGTGAGCGTTTCCGAAGGTTTCGGCACCTGTTTTATCGCTCCCCGACTCGAAGAGTTCACCCGCGCGCACCCGATGCTCACCATCGACCTTGTCGCATCTAGCGGGTTTCTCAACCCCTCGAAGAGGGAGGCCGACCTGGCAATCCTGCTCACAAGGCCGCACCGGGGTCTGCTCAAGGTGCGCAGACTCACCGAATACAGCCTCGGTCTTTATGCGCCAGCTTCCCGACAGGATTGGCAGGAGGCGGGCCTGCTGGCGGACTTGCGGCACAGCGGCCTACCCATTGTGGGATATGTTCCCGATTTCATTTATGCGCCTGAACTGCGCTATCTCGATGAGATCGAAAGCGGGCTGGAGGCGTCCATCCGCAGCACCAGCATCGTCGCCCAGCGCGAGCTGATCGCTGCCGGGGCGGGCATAGGAGTGCTGCCATATTTCATGGCGGAAGACGATCCGCGCCTCGTTCGTATCCGGCGGGATAAATCCATCCGCCGCAGCTTCTGGCTGGCCGTCCATCAGGACATCGCGAACCAGCCGCGCATCCGAAAATTCGTGGACTGGCTGGCAAACAGCGTCACGGCGTCAACCAGTGTTCTTGGCGCGCTTGCACCATAGGCCAGGGAATTGCTCTCGGCTTTTGTCCTTACCCCACCAGCTTTCGGGCAAACTCCCGGATATGCGCGCCGATATCGTCCCGCTCCAGCGCGAGAGCCAGGTTCGCCTCGATATAGCCCTCCTTCGACCCGCAATCGAAACGCTGGCCCGCGAAGGTCACGCCGTGGAAGGGCTGGCTCCCGATCATCGCCGCCATCGCGTCGGTGAGCTGGATTTCGCCTCCCGCGCCGGCTTCCTGCGTTTCGAGGATTTTCATGACTTCGGGCTGGAGGATATAGCGCCCGGCGATGATGAGGTTTGATGGCGCTGTGCCTGCGGCGGGCTTTTCGACCAACCCCTTCACCTCGGTCAGCGCACCGGACCGGCTCCCCGGATCGAGCACGCCATAGCTCGGCGTCTGTTCCATCGGCACTTCGAGTGCGCAGATCAGGTTGCCGCCGGTCTGCTCATAGGCATCGACCATTTGGCGAAGGCAGCCGGGCTGGCCATGCATGAACTCGTCGGGCAGCAGGATGGCGAACGGCTCATCGCCAACAATATCTCGCGCGCACCAGATCGCATGGCCGAGGCCGAGCGGCTCCTGCTGGCGCACGAACACCGCGCTGCCGGGTTTGAGCCGCGTGCCTTCCAGCGCGGCGACGCTCTTGCCGCGCGCGGTCTGGGTCGCCTCCAGTTCGAACGCCATGTCGAAATGGTCCTCGATCGCGCCCTTGCCGCGCCCGTTGACGAAGATCATCGTCTCGATCCCGGCCTCAAGCGCCTCGTCCACCGCATATTGGATGAGCGGGCGGTCGACGACGGGGAGCAGCTCCTTCGGCACCGCCTTGGTCGCGGGCAGGAAGCGGGTGCCCATGCCCGCCACGGGGAATACGGCCTTGCGGATTTTTTTGGTGGTCATGTGGCTCTTTCGATTGATCCGATTCGAAGGCTATATCGTAGCCGGAAAAGGTTGCAGCTTTGTTGGCGAACCTCAGAAATCAACGGCGATGCCCTTGCGTTCCCAGTCGCCATAACGGGTCGGGCTGAGATCCTCCGTCACCTTCGGCGTGCAGCCGAGCGGGTCAGGCTTGGGCACGGGCGGGCTCTTGCTCAAATGAGCGGGGGGGCGGACATGGTCGGGGCGCTTGCCCATGAGGGGTGGTCTCCGAACGGATTTCGCAACCGCACAATTATAGCCCTGTGGACGCCAATCTCAAGCGCGTGCGACTCCATCTACCTCAGAAGCATGACCTTTCGCCCTTTACCGGGGCCGGAAAGCGGGTAAGGAGCCTGCATCGTCATGACTGCCCGCTATCCCTATCGAACGCCTCAGGCCCGCCCTCGCGCCCGCCGCAATGCCGCCGATGCGCAAGTGCCGGGGCTAGGCGCGCGCCGGGCGGCCCTGCGCCTGCTCGATGCGGTGATGCGGCGTGGGGAGCCGCTGGAAACTGCTCTGCATGCCGCAACTCAAGGTCTGAATGACCGCGCGGACAAGGCGCTGGCCCACGCCATCGTCGCCGATGTGCTGCGCTGGACGGTCGATCTCGACGCGATGATCGACAGCGCCACAGAAGACCGCCTGCCCGACGATGCCAAGGCGCGCATGGTGTTGCGCATGGCGTTGGTCCAGCTTTTGCGGCTCGAAACTCCGCCCCATGCCACCATTGCCACAGCGCTGCCGCTGGTCGATGGCGGACCGCGCCGGCTGGTGCATGGTGTGCTGGGCACATTGATTCGCGCCGAAGCCTGTCTGCCCGAAGCGCCGACCCTGCCGGAGGATGTTGCGAGGCGCTGGCGCGATCAATGGGGCGAGGAGATGGTCGTGGCGGCGGCTCAGGCACTGGCCCGCCGCGCGCCGATAGATGTCACGCTCGCCGATGCGGGCGAAACCGCGCATTATGACGCTGTGCTCGCCGGAGAAACATTGATGCCGGGCCATGTCCGCATCGATCACGCGGTGTCGGTTCCGGGCCTGCCGGGCTATACAGAAGGGCGCTGGTGGGTGCAGGATCTTGCCGCCAGCCTGCCCGCGCGGCTGGCTGGAGCGGGAGAGGGACGTGCCGCTATCGACCTGTGCGCCGCGCCCGGCGGCAAGACGATGCAGCTCGCGGCGCAAGGCTGGGCGGTCACGGCACTCGACAATAGCGCCAAGCGGCTGGAGCGCATGAGCGAAAATCTCGCGCGCAGCGGGCTTGCCGCACAGGTCGAAAAGGGAGATGTGCTGGATTGGCAGCCGGAAGAACCGGCCGACCTGATCCTGCTCGATGCGCCATGCAGCGCCACCGGCATCTTTCGTCGCCATCCCGATGTACTCTATCGCGCCGGGCAGCGACAGATCACCGAGATGGCGGAGCAGCAGGCGGCCATGCTGGAGCGCACTGCGCGCTGGGTCAAGCCGGGCGGCATGCTGATCTATGCCACCTGCTCGCTGGAAAAGGCCGAAGGCGAGGAGCAGATCGAGCGCTTTCTGGCGCAGGCGCCCGATTTCGCAATCGTTTCTCCGCGACAGGATGAGCTGCCTACCGGCCTGACGGCGACGTCTCATGGCTGGTTGCGCACACTTCCGGGCATGCTCGCTGAGAAGGGCGGTCTTGACGGCTTTTTCATTGCGAGGATGCGGCGCCGCTGAGGCGAAGCGGGATCAGCCGACCCTGTTGGCGCCCACGCGCGTCTCGATACAGCCATACCAGCCCAGCCCGCGATAGGTCTCATAACCAGGCGTAAGGGCATAGCAGATCATGCGGTCGCCCGCGATATAGTAGCCCTGATTCGCCGCAGCATCGATCGGGAAGGTTTCGGTGAGCGAACAATCGCGGTCCGATGCGGCGATCACCTTGTGCCGGGCATTGAGCAGCATGACGCGCGTTTCCGCGCGCTCCGCATCGGTCAGGCCGACGCCCTTCACGATGTCGCGCGCCTGCGGTTCCCAGTCGAAGAAGATGCCGAGCACCCCGAGCGGCTCGCCATCGACATCGCCGTTGCGGCGAATGGCGGTCGAATAGGTCGCCACCTGAGCATTACCCAAGGTCCGGTTGCGGTCGATATCGCACACCACAAAATCGTCGCCATCGGCAGTCCGCAAACCACGGCTGAACCATTCGGTCTGGGACACATTCTGCTTGAGGGCGTCCGGAAACCGGTTGGACCTTCCCGTTGCAACCACATTGCCTTTGCGATCGGCCACCCAGAGATCGAGATAGACGGTGTAGGACCGCAGGATCGTCGTCAGCCGCGAGCAAGCGTGCGAGAGCGCCTCGACCGAAGGCTGCTGAACCGCATCGACAACGGCGCTGTCGGTGGCCCACCAGCGCACGTCGCACGAGCGCTCATACAGATTGCGGTCGATGATCTCGACGACATTGCGGGCGAGATCGGCGAAGCGCTGGCCCTTGAACTCGGTCATCATCTGGCGTCCGGCGGTTTCAATCCGAGCGGTGTTCGCGGCGATTTCAGACTGGAGCTGCGCGGAAAGAGCGTTCACCTCTTCTGCGACCACGCCCATTTCGCGGGCCACAACGCCGAAGCCCTGACCCGCCTCGCCCGCGCGCGTCGATTCAAGCCGTGCGTTCATCGAGAGGATCCGCGTTCGCATCATGATGCGGTCGATCACCGCTATCTTTTCGCCGGTTATTCGCGAAACTTCGAATGCCAGCTTCAATATGTCGTCTTGCATCGTCGGATTCACCTGCTTGCGTGAATCCTCTCCGTGTTATCTCCAATTTGATTAGTAACTTCATGTATTATGCACTAAAAACCCGTTAACCAAGACCTAAAATATGCATGAATCCGTTTTTCCTATGGCGATGTTGCCCGAGCTCAGCTGGCGGTTCTGTCTCGGGGCATCGCAAAAACGGTAAAAGCCGCCGTTCCGGCTGTTGCACCGCAGCGCCGTGACGGTTAAGGCGGGGTGTTCATGGACCGTCCCGTTCTCATCGCTCCCTCAATCCTGTCGGCAGACTTCGCGCGTCTGGGCGAGGAAGTGCGCGCGATCGACGCCGCCGGGGCGGACTGGGTGCATGTCGATGTGATGGATGGGCATTTCGTGCCCAATATCACCATTGGCCCGATGGTGGTGAAGGCGCTGCGCCCGCATACCGCCAGGGTGATGGACGTTCATCTGATGATTACGCCGGTCGATCCGATGCTCGATGCCTTTGCCGAGGCGGGCAGCGACATCATCACCGTGCATCAGGAAGCGGGACCGCATCTCCATCGCACGATCCAGCGGATCAAGGCGCTGGGCAAGAAGGCAGGCGTTTCGCTTAACCCTTCGACACCCGCGAAGATGCTCGACTATGTGCTGGAGGAAATCGACCTCGTGCTGGTGATGAGCGTCAACCCCGGTTTCGGCGGCCAGAGCTTCATCGAGAGCCAGCTCCGCAAGATCGAGGCGATCCGCAAAAGTATCGACAAACTGGGCAAGCCGATCCATCTGGAGGTGGACGGTGGCGTCGACGCCAACACCGCTCCGCGCGTGATCGCGGCGGGAGCAGACGTGCTGGTGGCGGGCACGGCCACTTTCCGGGGCGGCCCTTCAGCCTATGCCGACAACATCCGGGGGTTGCGCGGCGCATGAACGACCTCTCCAACCCCGCATTGCATGGTCAGACATCGGGTGGGCAGGCGCCGGATGAGGCGGATGGCATCGAGACCGGCAAGCGCCTCATTCGCCTGTCGTCCGAGAAGGGGTCTTCTCTGGCCGAGCGCGTCGCAAATCATTTCTATCGCCTCACTTGGCGCACTCCGCTCCACAACATGCGGCTCAAGGGCAAATATCCGCTCAAGCTGCTCGCCGTTCCCAAGGACAATATCGCCGGCGATGCACGGGGCGGCAAGGCCGTCCGCGCCGGTTACTTCCTGCTGCGCGGCCAGAAGACCCAGATCGCCGGACTGGACTTCGCGGGGCCAATGCAGCCCGTCTTCGCCGACTATCTGCACAGCTTCCGCTGGTTGCGCGATCTCGCGGCGGCGGGCACGCGCGAACAGTGCGCGCCCGTGGCTGAGGCACTCATGCGTTCATGGCTCGCCGCGCACACCGAAAAGCCAAGCGAACCGGCCTGGAGTCCGCATAATGCGGGCTGGCGTCTGCTGTTCTGGGCGGCCCATGCGCCGCTGATCCTTTCGAGCAGCGATCTCGTCTATCGCTCGCTCGTGCTGACCTGCATCGCCCGGACCGCGCGCCACCTCGACCGGGGCGCGGAAAAGGCGCCTGTGGGCCTGCCTCGCCTCGTGGCATGGGGTGGGGTGGTTGCCGCCGGGCTGTTGCTTCCGGGTGGCGATCCGCGCCGCGCTTTCGGCGAAGCGGGCCTCAGGCGCGCGATCGAAAGCGGCTTTTATAGCGACGGCGGCGCGATCAGCCGCTCGCCTTCCGATCAGCTTCTCGGCATTGAGCTGATGACGATGGTCGCTTCGGCCTATGACGCTATGAACGCGGACGTGCCCGATTTTCTGCTCGAAGCGCTGGGCCGCACGGTCGCCGCGCTGCTGGGCATCGCGCATGGCGATGGTGGCCTTGGAAGCTGGCAGGGCGGTGCGGCGATCAGCGCTGCCACGGTCGAGTCGGTCATCGCCGCCAGCGGCGTGCGCACGCGCCCGCTCCGGCAGGCGCGGGACTGGGGGTATCAGCGGATCACCGGCGGTTCGACGGTCCTGCTCGTCGATGCCGCGCCGCCGCCGGTAGCGCGTATCGCCGAGGCGGGCTGCGCCTCGACCTGCGCTATCGAGGTCAGCGACGGGCCTGACCGGCTGATCGTCAATTGTGGCGGGGCGAGCCTTGCGGGCGGGTTGATCCCGGAAGAGCTGGCCAAGGGTCTGCGCTCGACCGCCGCGCACAGTACGCTGGTGCTCGACGACATCAACTCGACCGCGATCCTTGCGGACGGCACACTTGGGCGCGGCGTCACCGAAGTTGAGCTGCACCGGCAGGAACTGGAAGGCGGCAGCCGCATCGAGCTGAGCCATGATGGCTATGTGCGGCGCTTCGGCTATGTGCACCGGCGCTTGCTGGTGATGAGCGGCGACGGCAAGGATATTCGCGGCGAGGACATGCTTCTGCCTACGCAGCGGCGCAGGAAGCCCACCGTGGCGCCCTTTGTGCTGCGCTTCCACCTTGCGCAGAATGTCGACGCATCGCTTACCGCCGATGGGCAAGGAGCGTTGCTGCGCATCGACATGGGCGCCCTGTGGCAGTTTCGCTGCGGCGCGGGCGCGCTCAGCATAGAGGACAGCCTGTGGGTCGATGGCGACGGGCGACCGCATGCCACCAGGCAGCTCGTCGTTTCGGCGACCAGCGAACCGGGCGGCAACAGCCTTGGCTGGCTGCTCAAGCGGGTCGGATAAGAAAACAGGGAAACAGGGACTATGAAGGACGTGAAAATCGGCCGGGCGCTGCTCTCGGTATCCGACAAGACGGGGCTTGTCGAACTGGGCGAGGCGCTTGTCCGCCATGGCGTGGCACTGGTTTCAACCGGCGGCACCGCAAAGGCGCTGCGCGACGCCGGGCTTGACGTTGCCGACATATCGGACCTCACCGGCTTTCCCGAAATGATGGACGGTCGGGTCAAGACGCTGCATCCCAAGGTGCATGGCGGCCTGCTCGCGGTGCGTGGCAATGCGGAACATCTCGCCTCGATGACCGAACATGCCATCGAGCCGATCGATCTGGTGGTGGTGAACCTTTACCCGTTTGCCCAGACGGTGGCCAAAGGCGCGGATCGCGACGAGATCATCGAGAATATCGACATTGGCGGGCCTTCCATGGTGCGAAGCGCCGCGAAGAATCATGAAAGCGTGACCATCGTCACCGACCCGGCGGACTATGGGCGACTGATCGGGGAAATGGACGCCAATAATGGCGCGACCACCTATGATTTCCGCCGCCTGTGCGCGGCCAAGGCCTATGCTGCCACGGCGGAATATGACGGGATGATCTCGCGCTGGTTCATGAGCGTGGATCAGGGCGAAAAATTCCCCTCAAGCGTCACGATGACCCGCAAGCTCGTCATGCCGCTCCGCTATGGCGAGAACCCGCATCAGGAAGCGGCGCTCTATGCACCTTCCGGCCCGCATGTCAGCGGCATCGGTCAGGCGACCCAGGTGCAGGGCAAGGAGCTGAGTTACAATAATCTGAACGACGCCAATGCCGCGCTGGAGTTGGTTGCGGAGTTTCGTGACGGCCCGCCTACGGTGGTGATCGTCAAGCATGCCAACCCCTGCGGCGTCGCGACCGGCGAGACGCTCACGCAAGCCTATAAAAGCGCGCTCGAATGTGACAGCGTATCGGCATTTGGCGGCATCATCGCCGTCAACCGCCTGCTTGACGGTGCGACGGCCGAAGCGATCAGCGACATCTTCACCGAAGTGGTGGTGGCACCTGGCGCTGACGATGCGGCCAAGGCGGTGTTCGCCAAGAAGAAGAATCTGCGCCTGCTGCTGACCGACGGCTTGCCGGACCCTGCGCGCACTGGCCAGACTGTCACGCTGATCGCGGGCGGCATATTGGTGCAGGATCGCGACAATGGCCGGGTGACGCGCGATATGCTCAAGACTGTCACCAAACGCGCGCCGACCGATCAGGAGCTGAAGGACTGCCTGTTCGCATGGACCGTCGCCAA
>CAYOZY010000034.1:0-17376 GCA_964408525.1 uncultured Sphingobium sp.
ACAGCTATTGCCAGCGGCCATATAATGGCTCCAGCCGCCGCCGCGCCGTCCCACCTGCGCGATTGCCTGGCCTAGTCCGCCCGATTGCGAAACGATCGCCACAGGTCCGACTTCAGGAGGCGAACTTGCGTAGCCCGAGGTGAAACTGAGACCCGCCTTAGTGACATTGTTCACAAGCCCTATGCAATTCGGGCCAACAATCCGTAGCGCCGAAGCCCGCGCTATGGCCGTCAGGCGATCTTGCAAGGCGATCGGCAAAGCCGGACGCGAAAATCACACAGCCTCCTACACCGGCGGCCGCGCATTCCTCGACTATGACCTCGACCGCATCAACCGGTACCGCAATAACGGCGCAATCGGGGACCATAGGCAGCGCACGGAGCGAAGAGAAAGTCTGGATTCCGTGAATTTCGTCGGCACTTGGATTTATTCCGAAAACCGTGCCCGAGAAGTGACGGAGATTGAAGGCGGCGCGCGCGCCAAAAGACGTCTCTTTCCGCGAAAGGCCGACGATAGCTACCGAGGCGGGGTCAATAAGCCGCTTCAGGTCCTGATATGAATATACGGAACGATGCGATGTTTTGGAAATATGATGGGTCATCGGGTTGACGTTGGTATCTCGTTGAAGGGTACGCCTTTGTCTGGGCGAATATCGGCAGGCATGCCCAGCACACGTTCGGCGATGATATTTCGCAAAATTTCGTCGGTTCCGCCCGATATCCGTTTCCCGGGAGAATAGAGATAGGCCTGCTGGAACCAGGCGTTCATCGGCGCCATTGAAGGATCGAGCGAGGGTCCGCCAAGGCCAAGCAAGTCGATCCCGAAGCTTGCCATTTGCTGAGCCGCCGTCGCAGAAACAAGTTTGCCGATCGAAGCCTCGGGTCCCGGACGGCGGCCTCTGGATATCGCAGTCTGCGTGCGCAGCCGCGTGTATTTTAGGCCTTGCGCCTCAATCCACCATTGGGCGATGCGGGCCTTAACTTCGGAATCCTTGATGGCAGGCCTGCCGTCGATCTGAACGCTTCTGCACAGTTCAATCATGTCCTCGACGTCGGGGCCTTCGGCCTGACCTACCGCGTAGCGCTCGTTCGCCAACATGGTGAGCGAGACCTTCCATCCCGCGCCGACCGCGCCGAGCCGATCGGGATCGGGTATCCGGACATCGGTGAGGAAAACTTCACAAAAATTGCTGTTGCCAGAAATCTGCCTGATACGCCGCACCTCGATACCTGGCGTATTCATATCAAGGATGAATGCGGTCAGGCCTTCATGTTTCGGAACGGAAGGATCAGTCCGAGCAATCAACATTCCAAAATGGGCGAAATGCGCATTTGACGTCCAGATCTTCTGGCCGTTGACGATCCAGCCATCGCCATCACGCACTGCTCTGGTTTGCAACCCGGCAAGGTCCGATCCTGCAGAAGGTTCGGAAAAAAGCTGACACCAGATTTCCTCACCAAACAGCGCGGAGCGCGCATGGGCCGTAATCTGGTCGGGCCGCCCCCACTCCATGATGGTCGGCAGCGCCATGCCGACACTCTGATTAAATAGATAATAGGGTACGGCATATCGCGCCTCTTCCTGAGCAAAGATGATCGCCTCCATCTGCGATCCGCCCCCGCCGCCATATTCCTTTGGCCAGTGAAATCCTGCGAAACCGGCGGCCGCCTTCTTCGCCTGCCATGCCTGTGATGCCTTGGCGTGGTCAGCATCATGGGTCCGGTCGCGATACCCGCGTGCGCCTTTCTTCAACTGCACATTGGCATCAAGAAATCTGCGCACTCTAGCGCGAAATGCCGCTTCTTCCGGGGTATCGCTGAAATCCATATTGGCCTCCCCTATCTTGCTTGAGCTGGAAGATGTGCGATGAGCCGGTCGTTCCAGTAGCGGTCGCCGCCAATCTCGGTCGCAAGCCGTTTGCTTCGCCGATAATGGATATGACAATCCACCTCCTGTGTAAAACCCATGCCTCCGTGAACCTGGATCGACTGGGCCGAGGCAAGCTGATAGGCTCGATTGGCAGCCAGCCGTGCGCTGGCGGCCGCGAGCGCTAGCTCGCCGCCGCCTTCACCGAGCGCCCAGATGCCGTAATAGGCGTTAGACTTGGCCAACTCGATCGCGACATATACATCGGCGAGCATGTGTTTGATTGCCTGCATCGAGGCGATCGGGCGACCGAATGCGTAACGCTGTTTGGCATGTTCGACGGCCATCTCCAGCGATCTCTGCGCCCCGCCAATCGCCTCGAACGCAAACAATACCGCGGCCCGGTCAAGCAGATGCTGCACCGAATTCCAACCGCATGCACCGGGAAGCAGCTCTGCAGTGGCATCGCAGAATTCGATGCTTGCCGCACCGCGTCCGAATTCTATCGTGGCCATTTCCTTTCGCGCAGACGCCTCAGCCGAAACCACGTACAGGCCAATGTCCGAAGACTCTTGGCGCGCAACCACAATGAACAGGTCAGCGATCATGCCGTCCCAGACTGGTCCCTTATACCCTGCGAGCGCGCTATTTCTCACCTCGCACCGTATCATTTCCGGATTGAGCGTCCCGACGCCTTCCGCAATGGCGAAAGCGCCAATCGCTTCTCCGCTCGCGAGCCGTGGCAACCACATCCGCTTTTGATCTTCGCGCCCGAACAGAGAAATCGCTTCTGCCGCAAGATAGATGGATGATGAAAACGGAATAGAAGCCCCAGCCCGACCGATTTCCTCACTCAACATGCACAGCGGCTCGTAATTCATGCCCGAGCCGCCAAACTCTTCGCTCAAGGTCACGCCCATCCATCCGAGCGCGGCGACCTCTTCCCACAGCGCCTTGTCATATGCTTCACCGGCCTCGGCTTTCTGTCGCACCGCACCCGGCGGCACGCGGTCCACCAGCAACCTGCGCACCTCTTCGCGCATAATCGCAACATCTTCAGAAAATTCGAAATTCATGCGTCCAACCTGGCTCGACAGTAGAGTACTGCATCCATCTGATCTCCGCCCGATCCGCCGTGGATTAAAGCGAGTTTTGAGAGCCGACAATGAATGTTGGTCATGACCCGGGCGCCGCAGGACATTTCAACCTCAGTTCGATCATGCCGCCAGTTTCATGCCAAGGGATGCCCGACGTCGCAGCCAATGGCTGGGACGATAACGCGGATCGCCGCTAATCGCGTGAATGGCGTTGAGAATGGCGAGCACTCGCCACGCGCCGATACGGTCGCCCATCTCCAGCGGTCCTTCCGGATAGCCGAGCCCAAGCCGCACGGCTACATCGATATCGGCTGGCGATGCAATCCCGCGTTGCGCGATTTCGCAACCCACATTGACGATCATCGCCAAAACCCTCTGCACAACGCCCCCGGCGCTGTCGCGGATTTCCGAAACGGGTCCCGTTTTTGCCAGCCAGCCTATAACCATTTCCCGAACGCGCGGGTCGGTTGCAGGATTGGTCATCACCGTCTGCCTGCGGTCCGACGGAATCAGGCAATCAATGGCGACAGCACGGGCGGGGTCTAAATTTTCCCGAACCACCAGGCTGGTCAGATCTTCGCCAACTGGCGCCAGCAGGAGAACATCCGCTCGGTCGCGATCATTGACGATCGTGACACAATCAGACGACAGGCGATCACCAAGATCGACGCCGGGACCAAGCCAAACGGTTCCCGTCCTGACTGCCGGATCGCTGACCGCTTCCGGCTCTACTTTGCGCCCATCGACATATTCATAAAAGCCCCGCCCGGTCTTGCGCCCCAGCAGACCGGCCGCAACGCGCGGCGGAACGAGCGAAGACGGCCGATAACGAGGGTCCTGTTGAAACTGGTCATAGATCGATTGCATGACCTTCGCCGAAACGTCGAGTCCGGTCAGGTCCAGCAATTCGAACGGGCCCATTCGGAAGTTGCAACTCTCACGCACGACCCGGTCAACAGTGGCGAAATCTGCGCACCCTTCCTCGACTAGGCGTAGACCTTCTGTGTAGAGCGCCCGTCCGGCGTGATTGACGAGGAAACCAGGCTGATCCGCCGCCACGACACCGCGATGGCCTGTGCCAGCGACAATTTCGGTGAGCCGCTGGATAACCTCCGCATCGGTACCGATGCCCGGGATAATTTCCACAATTTTCATCAGCGGTACAGGGTTGAAGAAATGCAGTCCCGTGACCTTTCTCGGCACCCGGCAAGCTGAGGCGATGGCCGAAACGGTCAGCGATGAAGTATTGCTAGCCAGGATCGCTTTGCCCGCTGTCGCAATTTCGAGATCGCGAAATACCTGCCTTTTAACGTCAAGGTCCTCGACAATCGCTTCGATAACGACAGCACACTCTGCAAAATCTTCGAGTTTGTCGACAATGTGAAGACGCGCAAGAATCGCCTGGCGGGATGGTTCATCAATCGTGCCCTTCGCGACCAGCCGGTCTATCATCGCGACGATAAAATCCCGTGCATCTCCCGCTGCTCCGGCTGCCGCGTCAAATATTCTTACTTCGTGCCCCGCCTGGCCAAACAATTGAGCAATACCGCGCCCCATCGCGCCTGCTCCCACGACGCCGATTGGTTCCTTGGACATCTCAGCGTCCCTTGAACAGGGGTTTACGTTTTTCCAGAAATGCCGTCATGCCTTCCTTCTGATCCTCGCTGTCGAACAACAACAAAAATTCCTTGTGTTCCAATGCATTCGCAGACTCCAGCGGCAAGTCCGATCCCAGAGAAAGCGTACGTTTTATGGCGGCGAGAGCTAAGGACGGCTGCCGTGATATACTCAGGGCGATCTCTCTTGCGGCGTTTTCCGCACCGCCTGGTTCCGCCAGCTCAACCACAAGACCTAAAGCATGCGCGCGTGCACCATCGATGGTTCCACCACCAAACAGCAGGTGGCTCGCCATATATTTCCCCAAAACCCGGACAAGCCTCTGAGTACCGCCCGCACCGGGCATGATGCCGACACGGCTTTCCGGCTGTCCGAACCGCGCACTGGGGTCGGCCACGATGATATCGCACATCAAAGCCAATTCACATCCAGCCCCAAGCGCATAGCCAGAGACCGCCGCAACTACCGGCTTGGGAAATTCTGCGATTGGGCGCCAGTAGTCGGGGAAACCGAGAGCGGCCACCTCTGAAGAGCTCTTATCCGCTAGTAGCCGCAGGTCAGCGCCAGCTGCGAACACCCTATCGCCACCGCTGACGACCACCGCTCTCACCTCGCTATCGTTCGCCAGCTGCTTAAAAGCGCGCGCCATACCCTGACGCATGGGCAGATCGAACGCATTGAGCCGCTCCGGCGCATTCATGCGGACGATGGCGACAGCGCCGTCGCGCTCTATCAGAACCGGACCACTCATCGGTTGCTGTCGCTCAGAAGGCCCCGTGCAATGATCTGCGCCTGGATTTCCGCCGCACCTTCGAAAATCGAAAGAATGCGCGCGTCGCACAAAACACGGCTAATTTCATATTCGAGCGCAAATCCGTTGCCGCCATGAATTTGCAAGGCGCTGTCGGCATTGCTCCATGCGACACGGGCAGCGAGCAACTTGGCCATTCCGGCGTCAATGTCGCAACGCTTTCCCTGGTCCTTTTCCCGAGCCGCGCGATAGCTTAGCTGCCGCGCGATCATGGTTTCCGTTGCCATCATTGCCAGCTTGTCCGAGACGCGCGGAAAGGCAGCCAGCGGCTTTCCGAACTGGACGCGCTCGATCGCATAACGGCAGCCGAGCTCAAGCGCATTTTGCGCTACACCCACTGCACGCGCCGCAGTCTGTATCCGCGCGCTCTCAAAGGTCTCCATAAGTTGCTTGAACCCTCTGCCAGGCACCTCGCCCAACAGGTTCTCTTCGGGAACCTCGAAGTGGTCGAAGGACAGCTCAAATTCCTTCATTCCACGATAGCCCAGAACCCCTATTTCGGTTCCGCTCAATCCTGCAACGGGGAATGGATCGTGGTCGCTCCCGCGTGGCTTTTCCGCAATCAGCATGGATAGCCCGCCATATCCTGCGACATCGGCATCGGTTCGCACGAGGATCGTCATAAGATCAGCGCGGGCGGCGTGGGTTATCCATGTCTTGTTTCCGGTTATCTGCCAAAACTTCCTGCCATCTTTTTTGGTCACAAGTTCCGCGCGAGTCTGCAGATTGGCGAGATCGGAACCCGTATTGGGCTCGGTAAATACAGCAGTTGGCAGCATTCGGCCGCTCGCAATTTCTGCCAGCCACCGTCGCTTTTGCTGTTCTGTTCCGGCGAGGCGGATCAGTTCACCAGCAATTTCAGATCGCGTGCCGAGCGAGCCGACACCAATATAGCCGCGAGACAGCTCCTCCGACGCGATGCACATCGCCAGTTTGCCGAGGCCCGAGCCACCCCATTGTTCAGGAATAGTGAGGCCGAACACGCCCAGTTCAGCCATCTGTTCAATCACCGGCATAGGAATATAAGCGTCTTCTAGATGCCAGGAGTGTGCATGCGGTGTTACGCGATCAGTAACAAAGCGGTGAAATTGATGGGCCACCATTTCGAGCAGCTCGTCGCCATAAGCCATATCGACGTGGTGACCTTCCACCATGGCTCGCGCGATCTTTTCACGGTCAACCATCCGGTCGCCGGGCAACGGCACCTTCAATGCTGACGCATCAAGGCCATAATCATCCGACCGCACAAATTCGCTCTGGCTTATCGGAATGCCACCCGCAATCTGGAAGGCGTATTCTTCAACGCCCGTAGCGAGGATCGCGATTGCGACCTCGTCGAGCGCACCTTTCGCGTCCAGAGCCTCCGCCCACTCGATCAATGCCGCAAGGGCCGCCCTATAAGTAGCGGTCCAAGCAAATCCATGAACTTGATGCTGGTAGTTATCCAACATCTTATTATCCAGGTGACCGCCGTCACGGAGTTTTGCCCGCAGAACGGCTTCCACCTCCCCGAAATAGGTGTCAACCAGCCCTAATTTAGTTCGGCAATCCCGCAACACGGTGCTGACATCAGGTCCCGCCTCATTCATTGGTTTCATGCTGATTTTTTAGCGTGTTTTTCCGCCTGCCGTTGCTTCCATTCCGTCATAAGGCGCTTAGGCTCGTCGGTCGTATGAGCAAATTTGACAGCGCGTATACCCGCCTGCACCGCATCGGCGACCGACATCTGTTCCCAGTCGCGAATCAACGCCTTCTGAATGCGGATCGCGCGCGGACCGGACACGCAGATCGAATGCACCCACTTCTCCACCTGCGCGTCGAGCTCTTCGAGCGGAACCAGCTTCTCCATATAGCCGAAATGATAGGCTTCCTGCGCGTCCACAATATCTCCCGTGAAGACCCACTCTCGCGCTTTGCCCCATCCGACCAATGTCGGTATCAGGCAAGCCTCCATCCCCGAGGGAACCCCATAGCGAACCTCTGGCATCCCGAACTTTGCGTTTGTCGCGGCCACCCGCATGTCGCATGCTGTGGCTATTTCCATTCCCGCGCCAAGGCAATATCCTACAATCCGCGCGATCACCGGAACCGGCACGCGCCGAATGCTGTCACACGCGGCGTGGGTCGTAGCGCTGCCCCGCTCGGCAACATTGTGATCTTTGAACTGCGACATTTCGCCGATGTTCGCGCCTCCAATGAAGGCCTTCTCGCCCGCGCCGGTTAGAACTACGCAGCGAAGGTCTTCATCCTCCGCGAGCCGCTCCATAACTTGCGCTAGTTCCGCACGCCCCTCTACCGGAAGTGCGTTCAGCTTTGCCTCGTTACATATTGTAACATATGCAACACGCCCCCCCTCCTGTCGGTCCTCGTAGCTTAGCGATATCAAATCCCCGCGCCAGCTTACGTCCAATGCACCGATATTCGCCATCCACTTTTCCCGATATTGACCTACATGAAGACGATCCTGCCGCCCCATTGGTTACGTCAGAAGAATCTCCAAAGTTGATATCAATGACGGCGCCCCCCGCCAAACAGCTACTTTTTTTGCGGCGACCATGAGTCGAACTCATCTTGGCGCTATGCCCGCCTTTTAGCAGACCTCCCACGGCGTCTCGAGTTTTTCTCGGGTTACCCGAGAGATTGTCGGTTCATGAAGAAGCACGAACGCTCCAGCTATTGCGAAGGGCTTGGAGGATGCGACGCGATGATCGAGCTGGCTGGCAAGGTAGCGTTGGTAACGGGCGCGAGCCGTGGAACTGGCGCGAAGACCGCGCGCGCTTTGGCACAAGCTGGCGCGCGGGTCGCGCTCGTTGCCAGAACCCTTACCGATCTTCAGGGCGTCGCTGAGGCAGTCCGGTCGGATGGCGGCACGGCCGAAATCTTCATAACTGACATGATGGACTCAGAGGCAATAGTTCACACAATATCGGACGTCGCGCGGAAATTTGGAGGCCTCGACATTCTCGTGAACAATGCTGGCGGAGCAAGTGCCTATGTAGACGGGGGCAGCGCAGGTCTGCTGGACACTTCAACAGAAGCCTGGGACGCTCTCTTCGCGCTCAATCTTCGTGGTGCCTTCATCGCCGCTCGAGAGGCTGGGAGGAGAATGCGTGATCAAGGAAAAGGCGGATCGATTATCAACATCGGATCCGTTCACGGGCATTTCACGCGCTGGTCTTACCAGGGCTATAGCGCCGCCAAGGCAGCGTTAAGCGAATTGACCACCATGTGGGCAACAGAGCTCGGCCGATATGGCATTCGTGTAAATGAAATCGCTCCTGGCATCATCATGGCGGGCAGGAACGGGGGGCGCCTTTTGACGTCTGAACAGGCTCGGGTCGAGCGGGAGGCCCTAATTCCCTTGGGCAGGCTCGGCGAACCAGAGGACATAGCCGAAATTGTCCTGTTTCTCGCCTCCGATGCGGCCAGATATGTCAGCGGTGCCACCATATTGGCAAGTGGCGGATGGCGCGGAGACATGGCCGCGGCACCCCGAGCCCAGCCCTAGATGGATTTAGGCGCGATATCGCCCAATCGATACACTCTTCTCGCGGTGTCAAAGAACAGCGCGCGCTTTTCGGCGTTCGATGCCCCTGCGACGACGATTTTGAATGCATTCCACAATGTCCGGTAACTGCAGCTTTGCTTGTCGACGGGAAAGTTGCTCTCGAACATGCAACGATCAACACCGAATGATTCGATACAGTGCATGATATAGGGCTTCCATGCCGCCGCCAGAACCGGCGACGGCGTAGGTTGCGATCGGTCTGAGAATCCGAAGCCATACGCCGCCATCCCCATCCCGCCCAGCTTAACGCTGATGTTCGGACAGGACGCGGCTTTTGACATGTGCCGCGCCCATTCCTCGAAAACCTGCCCACGTCGATGTGCATAATATCCGATGCCGAGCGGTGCACCGATGTGATTGATAATGATCTGTGTTTCGGGAAACGACTGGGCCAGTTCGACGATTTCTGGAAGCTGCTTAAAATAAATCCATGCATCGAAGCTCAAACCAAGGGGCGATAACGACGCAAACCCCCGACGAAAATTCTGATCATTGAGAAGTCCTCTTGGAGGCGGCACTTTGGCAAGCGGCCCAATATGGTCATCGTGCTGCGCCTGCTGTCTGATGCCCTTGAAACGCGCGCCTCCAGCGCGAACATGTGCTTCCAACACCTCAACAACCTGCTCACCGAGGCGGAGATCCGCATAGCCGACAATGCCCGCGCACAAACGCACGTCGCCAAACATTCCGCTAGCGCTGATCGCTGCGACGCCGTTAACATATTCAGTCTCGCCGACAGGCCGCAGTTCTTCAGGCCCATCGGCACGGTACATAGCTGTGCACTGGACGAATACAGTGCCGCGCACATTGTGTCCCGACCCTATATCGCCCATCAATTCAGGAAGCTGGTAACTTTCGGGCGGACGCCACCACATATGGTGATGCGCGTCGATTATCGGCAGCCCCGGATCGAGAACGTCTTCTTCATGTGGCGCAAGCCATTCATCAAGTTCAGTGAGATTGCGCTGCAATATAGGATGGCTGTTCATCGTCGCCTCAAAGTGCGACAGGGTCCAGATAGCAGCTCTGCGGGGGGTCGGCGAGCACCGCCATCACCGGCGCGAACGCTTCTCGGCCAAGACTGGCTCCTGCGGCCTTATGCGCCTCGACCGACCTCCAGCGTTCGATAAAATGGGCAACCTGTGGATTGTCGCCGTCGCGGTAAAGCTCCACACCCTGGCAGCCATCGAGCGGTTTTACCTTTGACGCAAGCAGAACCAGTTGCTCGATTAATTGCTCGGCATGATCCAGCTTTGCTGTCATTAAATAGTATCGACAAACAGTCATATTTCCTCTCTCCCTTCTGTTCGATATCGATCAGGCAAAACCTGTGCCCGCCTCACGCCTCATCTGGACGAAGCCACGAAGGCCAAAAGCGAAAAGGGCCGTGGCCAACGCAGCACCGCCGCTTCCGACAATCAACAGCGACAAATGAATTTTCCCCGGATCAGCAAACACATTATCGGTGACAAAGGCAACCGAAGGCGCACCCAGCATTACGCCGATCAGACCGTGAGCCAACGCATAAACCGCTAATATACGGCCACGGACCCGTCCTGGAGACATTTCCTGCACGGTTGCAAAAGCGGATGTTCCTATGAGTGTGCCCGTGAAACCGGTGAGGCACGCTCCGATCATGACAACGAACACTGTAGACCCGAAGACTGTTAGAAGGACGCCCGGAATGAAGAATGGCGACACGCACATGGCCAATCGTAATCGGCCGTCTTGCCAGCGCTTCGACATCGCATCGCCGACAAAGCCGCCGCACAAGGCGCCCAAAGGACTTGTCAAGATGATGGCCGTGCCCAGAATATAGCCGGTGCTGGCCGGATGGATACCAAGTCGGCGGGTCAACATGGTGGGTGTCCATGACGTCATTGCATATTGGATCAGGGTAAACAGCATGTAGCCGCCAAATATAATCATAATCGCTCCCGCGTTGCGCCGCATGAAATCCCCAAATGTGAGGGAAAGGAGGTCACCCATCCGTTGCTGCTCATCGTTGGTTGCGGGATTTCGCTGTTCATGCCGGTCCGGTTCCCGAATCGTCAGAACCATCAAGATCAGCACGGCAAAGCCCGGCAGACCGCAGCAGAAAAACACAAGCTGCCATGGAGTAAGCAATCCCAGCACCGGCCATTCGATATGATCGAATTTTTCCGAAAGCTCGAGCAGATAACCTCCACCGAAAAGCGCTGTACCGGCACCGACCGACAGGCCGGTGGAAACCACGCCGACGGCTCTTCCGCGTTTGTGGGGAGGAAATGCATCGGCGATCAAAGAGTAGGTGCATGGAACGACACACGCTTCACCCAGACCTACCAGTGACCTGCCAAAAAGCAGCACATTAAAAGAGTGCGCTGCGCCACAGACCAGCGTACCGATAGTCCATATCAGGAGACCGGCAGCCAGGACATTTCGCCGATTGCTCCGATCTACAAGGTACCCCATCGGCAACCCAAACAGCGCATATAGGAAGACGAAAGCCGGACCCAAGAGAAAGCCGATCTGGCTGTCGGTGAGCTGCAAATCTGCCTGAATGGGCACAACCAAAATGCTTACGACCATCCGGTCAAGGTACGAGAGAGCGATAACCAGCAACAGAACAGCCGCCAGGTACCATGCACGCGCGGGACTGGGATAGGCCGGTATAGGCCGCCATAAATCCTCGATGGCTCTCTCAGGCCGCAACATCGCGCTTTATCATGCTTATCCTATCCTGGGCGCTGGCTCGCTAACGAACATCGCTGTCACGAGATCGGCTTCTTTTGATTACACTATCTGCACTTTGCATCGATCCGCCAACGAAAAAAACTCGTCTCCAATGATGGCGCACCATGCTCCTGCCATCTCTGGTCCACTCGAAAGAGCAGAGTTTCGCAAACAGCACAGCGCAGGATCGTACGGCCAAAATTGATGAAAGTAGATCACTGAACCATGCTGTTGCATTGGCTTTCGCTTTAAATCTCCGAGTAGCGATTATTCATTTCGGCGCAGAGATATAGTGTTGAAAAGGCAGGAAACGACGGCTTCTGACGATCCTAGATCCGCATGAGAACTAGCATGTAGACGTCTCGAGTTCGGAAAGCGCTGTGCATTCCATTTAATAACGCTTAGCCGGAATGGGCATCGAGAAACGTGTACAGGATATCCTGCGGCTTGCGCCGTCCGTGCCTTATCGTGGAAATACCGGTGGCGTCTTCCCAGGATTCGGCGCCCGGAAGCCGATGCATGAAATCACGTACCATTTTCCTCGACAGGATGCGCCACTCTCCGTTGCGTTTGACCATATGATCAAGAAAGCGGCCTGACAAAATTTCGTCATATTCGCGACCATCCTTCCGCCAAAGGTGGAGAGAAAGAATGTAGGATTCGACCGCCGCAGACGTACCGCTTGTGTCAAAAACCGCTGTCACATTGGAAATTCTGTGGGTTTGCCGGTCGATCTGATCGCTTTCGGCGATCTTGCGCGACCACTCGACAAAGTCCTGTATGGTGCCAGCTTCGCCACGCCCGTGGTCCTCGGTCGCATCGGGCCAGAACACCGTTTCGAGAAGCTCAAAATCTGCGCGGTCTATGGCACGCGCATAACGGTAGAGAACTTGCCGGATCGCTTCCAGGTCCAGCAATTTCTGGACAGTCATTTCCCCGTCGACGGTTTCAGGCATCGCAGACTCTCCATTTGTTTGGTATCGGCCGGCTACGCCTTCTTCTCAACTGCCGATCCTGCTATTTCGCCGTGTCAAATGACGACGCGTGCACCCTTCTTTGAATGCCTGAGACCGAACTCCGAAACGATACATTCCGGTTCGCGCAAAAGCTGCGCAGCGGTTCTACCTTCAGCCTCTGTGGATCGCACAAAGCTTGTTGCCGTCTGGATCGCGAACATACGCCAAGTTAAAGGTCCCCATATTGGTGGCACGCGGTCCGGGTGCATCCTCGATCGACGTGCCTCCATGAGCCACCGCAACATCGTGGAACTCTCGAACTTGCTCGAGAGAGGTGCACTTGAAGCCGATTGTGCTGCCGTTGCCTGCGGTTGCCGCAGCATCGTTGATCGGCTGACTGACACAGAAGCTGTTGCCCTCATGCCAGTAAAACAGCCTGGCATGACCACTATCTGCCTCGTTCCGAACCGGGTCGCCAGCGCCCAGAACTCCCAGCACGGCGTCATAGAAACGCTTGGATCGCTCGATATCGTTGGAACCGACCATGACGTGGTTGAACATATCAATTATACTCCCAAATGCCGATCCTGGAACTTTGCCTAGCTCACATTTTGTAGCGTATCACACCTACGCGCCATCGAGCACCTTGAAGCTGATCGGCATATGCTTGATCCCCCAGAACAGGTTTGAACTGGACATTTCCACGGGACCGGCCAACTGTATATCATCCAGACGGGACAGCAGCGCTTCCAACATGATCTGCATATCCAGCTTTGCCAGGTGCGCCCCAAGGCAGAAATGCTTGCCGACACCAAAGCCCAGATGGGGATTTTTCTCGCGTTTCACATCGAAACGCTCAGGATCATCGAACACGGCCGGGTCGCGGTTGGCGGCATGCAGCCAGCCCACGACGCGCTCACCTTCCTTGATACTCTGCCCGCCGATTACGATGTCCTGGGTAGCAGTGCGCATCTGATGGGTCAGCGGCGAGCTGTAGCGCACAAACTCATCTGCAGCTGTGCGCAATATCTTGGCGGTGTTGCGATGCTCGCGAAGATAAGCGAATTGCGCGGGATCGCGGATTAGCTCCAGCATTCCGGTACTCATCGAAGAACGCGTCGTTTCGTGCCCGGCGGCGAAAAACATCAGCCCGTTAAAGCCGATTTCCGTTCCGGATAGCTGTTTGCCGTTCACCTCGGCTTCCGTCAGTGCGGTCAGCAGATCATCGCCACCCTTGCCTCGACGCTCCTCGGCAAGCTCCACGCACAACTTCATGATCTGGTTGAGACCAAATGTGCTTGTCTCGACGCCAGTGCCCACGCTGAATTCCGGATCATCCGGCGCGGCGAGCATATTGTTCCATTGGTAAAGATCTTCCCAATACTCCTTGGGAATATCCATGATCGCGGCGATGACCGCCACCGGCACGCGCCCGCCAAAATGCGTCGTGAAGTCGGGATGGTCGCTCGTAATCAGGTCATCAAGGGCATCATTGGTTACGCGCCTTACAAGTTGCTCGAGGCTGCGAACTCCCGTCGGGCTGAAGCGGTCCGAAAAATAGCGCCGTAGTGCACTGTGCGGCTGCCCTTCCATACCGGCAAGCTGCTGCCCACCCCTGATCAGCGCCGTATACTCGGCATCGTCCGGGTGCTCGAACTGGGGACCTGCCGGTAGATGAGGGCCGTTTCGCTGCAGACTGAACAGCTTGTCGTCGTTCAGAAAGATATATTGCACGTCATCATATCGGGTCAGCGACCAATAAGGCTTAAGTTCCGTCCGCGCCAGGTGGATCGGCAATTCGGTCCGGTGCCTTCGCCAAATTTCATGCGGATCGCCATTTCCGAAGAAAGCTGGAGTGGAGAGGTTAATGTCATCCTTTTCGATTTCGCTTTTTGTCGTCGGCGCAGAAATCGCACCCATCTCAATTTCTCCTCAGCCTTCAACGGAAGGCAGAAGCTAGTAAGCTGCTCCCAACCAAACAATCGCAGATTTTCTCATGCGTCGAAAAGCATTGTTCATCGCCCAATTCCAAGCCGAATGGGGAATTGGGTAATTATCCCCTCACATGATGTTTTTTGGGTCAAGAGCAAATTTTTTCATATTTGCAGTCCTTTCAGGTGTCGATGATATCCAGCTGAGCCAGTTCACGAGTACCGGCGGGCTCGCCGCTTTTCGAGCGTAACAAGGAACGCAACTTGCGCATCCTGAAGGTGCTTGAAGAAGAGTCTGACTTGATCGGCAAACCGCCCGCGCAGGTCGCTCTGAACTGGCTTGCGGGTCGTCCCGGCGTCACCTCCATCATCCTGGGGGCAACGAAGATCGAACAGTTCCGCGAAAATTTCGCTGCGGCGACACTCGAACTGCCCGCCGATGCGCGTGCGCAACTCGATGCGGTCAGCGATCTGGAGATCCTGTCACCCTATGAATTTTTCACCGATCCCCACAGATCGCTTTTCAGAGGCAATTTTCACCTTGAGCCCTGGACACCCGCTGCAGTTTATGGATGATGGCCGGCATGGGCCTCTGGCAAGGCATTCCCGCCAGAAACCCATGCCTTCGGAAGCAACCGTTCAAGCGCCTAGATGCGCGTGGAAAAAATCGTCCAGTTTTGCCAAGGCCGGGGTCACAAATTCAGGCTTGTCATAAAGATCGACATGCGTCGCGCCCTCGATCCAGAACAGCTCCTTGGGGTCCTGGGCATTCTTTATCGCTTCTTCCGCCATCCATTTGGTGACTGCTTCGGTTCCGACCACCATGAGCAAAGGGCGTGGCGCAATCATGTTGATGAACCGGAAGGGATCGAACGATGCCATGCGATCTAGGCTGTTCAACGTGAAGGTCTTGGCTGATCGCGGATGTTGCGCGCGGTCTGTGCAATAATAATCCCAGCCTTCGAATACATGCTGACCGCCGGCCCGCGCCTCTTCCTCGCTGCCGGGGAACAGTGGTAGCGTCGCAATCCCTTCGCCGCGAGCCTCCGCTGTTCGCGCTCCGGCGACCATCCCAAGAATATACTGGAGCACCCCCGGATCCTGCTTACCATCGGCGCCGACGCGGAACTGCGCACCCACATCAGCACCGCTGACCGTGGCGACAGCTTTGATGCGATGATCTGTCGCAACGGCAGGGATAACATAGCCGCCCGAAGCACAGATACCGAGCACGCCAATATGATCGGCATCCACTCCTTGTTGAACGCTGAGAAACGAAACCGCGTTCCTGAATTCCTCGACACGCCGCGCGGGATCTTCGACCCCACGAGGCTGTCCTTCGCTCTCACCCTGGGTCGCTGTGTCAAAGGTGAGCGTGATGAAGCCCTTGTCCGCAAGCTCGCGGGCATAGAGACCTGCGGCCTGTTCCTTCACTCCGCTGGCAGGATGCCCTACAACGATGGCGGGACGCGGCGCACCGTTACTGTCATCCGGGCTATGAAGAATCGCGGCGAGCTTGAGGCCCGCACTCTCAAATGTAACCGGCTGTTGCTTCATATCTTCAATCCTTTCATGCTGAGATGCAGGAAGGCAATAGGCCGGTAAAAGGGCCATACGACGATAAGGAGCTTCGCCCGAACCTAGAACAAAGCTACTCCGTCCTCGCTTTCCGGCCTCACCTAGCCTCTCTTTGCGTCCGCAGTAGAACCACCTCGGATGCGGATATCCTTAGAGAATATCGTCCATCGAGCGGTATACCGAACCTGCCAAAGACTTGCACGATCATACCAATCTACATATGATCGTACATTCCAACGCTATATCGGAAAGGACGCATATTTGAGCGCTAGTGCGCATTTGCTCGATGAGCTGCGGACGTTGATAGCCCGCCACGCCGGACCGGGCGAGACCCGAACTGCGCTACCCAATATCGTGCTTTCGGCAGCCACGCTACCAACCGAGCCAACATCCTACATGGCCGAGCCTGCGCTGGCGATCGTTGTCCAAGGCGCCAAGCGCGTGGTGCTGGGCGATCAGGAGTTCATTTATTCCGCGGGCAAATATCTTGTCTATTCGGTTGCCCTGCCCCTAAGCGCCCATATTGTTAAGGCTAGCGAAGAAGGGCCGTTGCTCGGCCTTGGGCTGATGTTGAAACCGGAGAGGATCGCGTCGTTATTGCTGGAAGCGCGTGCCGTACAGAGGGAAAAGGTCGATCAACGGGGAATCGCGGTCAGCGATCTTACTGCTGATTTGCTTGATCCCGTGGTGCGCTTATTGCGGTTGCTGGACCGGCCTCAGGACATTCCGGTATTGGCGGACTCAATCGAGCGCGAGATTCTCTGGCGGCTGATCAACGGCGAGCAGGGACCAATGGTCCGACAGCTTGGCTTGGCCGACAGTCGCATGACACAGATCGGTCAGGCGATCGGACAAATCAGAAGTAGGTATACCGACACCATCCGGATTGAGGATCTGGCAACCGCGGCGGGAATGAGCGTCACATCCTTCTATCGTCATTTTCGAAACGTAACTTCGCTCAGCCCTTTGCAATTCCAGAAGCAGATTCGTCTGGACGCCGCCCGGACCAGGCTCCTGTCGTCGTCTCGCGACGTGGCAGAGATAGGCCTGGCGGTCGGATATGACAGCCCGTCACAGTTCAGCCGGGAATATCGCCGCCTGTTTGGCCGCCCTCCTGGGCAGGACGGAGAAGCTTTGCGAAAGGCAAAAGTCGGAACTGGCTGATACTGTGTTGATTTCCATCTAGGCATTGGATTCATAATGGCGCAGGCGTAGCCTGATGCAAGCGAGTTTGACC
>CAYOZY010000035.1:0-359 GCA_964408525.1 uncultured Sphingobium sp.
TTTCCTGAACGACCGCCTGAACGCGGCTGCCCTTCATGCCCACGCAGGCGCCGACCGGGTCGATGCTGCCGTCCCGGCTGATGACGCCGATCTTGGCGCGGCTACCCGGATCGCGCGCCGCCGCCATGATGGTGATGATGCCGTCATAGATTTCCGGCACTTCCTGCGCGAACAGCTTCTTCATGAATTCCGGGTGGGCGCGGCTCAGAAAAATCTGCGGCCCGCGATTTTCCCGGCGCACGTTGAGGATGACGGAGCGGACGCGGTCGCCGACGCGCACCACCTCGCGCGGGATCTGCTGGTCGCGGCGGATGACGCCTTCGGCCCGGCCCAGATTGACCACTACATGACCGAATTCG
>CAYOZY010000035.1:401-15060 GCA_964408525.1 uncultured Sphingobium sp.
ATGATCTCGCCGACGCGATCCTTGAATTCCTCGAACTGCCGCTCGCGTTCGGCGTCGCGCACCTTCTGGAAGATGACCTGCTTTGCGCTCTGCGCGTCGATACGGCCAAGGTCGATGGCGGGCAACGGATCGACGATGAAATCGCCGATGGCGGCGCCGGCTTGCAGCTTCTGCCCTTGCTTCAGGTCGACCTGCTTGAAATAGTCCTCAACCGCCTCGACCACTTCCACCACGCGCCACAGCCGCAGATCGCCAGTATCGGGATCGAGCTTCGCGCGGATGTCGTTTTCGGCGCCATAGCGCGCGCGTGCGGCGCGCTGGATCGCGTCCTCCATCGCCTCGATGACGATGGCCTTGTCGATCATCTTTTCGCTCGCCACCGAATTGGCGATGGCGATAAGTTCGGCCTTGTTGGCGGAAATGGCGTTAGCCATCGGGGTCATCCTTCCGTTTCAAATTCATCCGCCCCTTCGGAAGAGAGCGGCATGGTAGCAGAAATAAGCGCGTCCGTCAGCACCAGCTTGGCGCTGAATATGTTCGAAAATGCGATATCGACCCGTCCGGTCTTGGGGTCGTCGAGCAGAACCGTCTCACCGTCGAGACCGGCGAGCACGGCCTTGAACTGCTTGCGTCCTTCAATGGCTTCAAGCGCGCTCACGCGCGCCTCATGCCCTGCCCAGTCGGCAAAATCCCTGAGCCGCGTCAAGGGTCGGTCGATACCGGGCGAGCTGACCTCAAGCCGATAGGCCTCCTCGATCGGGTCTTTCCCCGCCTCCTCCAGCGCATCGAGCATATCCGAAAGGCGGCGTGAAATTGCCGCGCAATCGTCGATCGTGAGCTGGCGGGTGTTCGCCCGTTCCGCCATCACCTGAAGCGTCGGGTCATCGCCGCCGAACATCTTCACGCGCACGAGATCGAACCCCAGGGCTTTCACCTCAGGCTCTATCAACTGCGTCAGGGCGGCCAGATCGACCAGAGCTTTTCCTTCCGAAATGACATGCCTCGGCGTTGCCGGAGCCTTTCGGTTCCGACCCTGCCATTTTTGACGATGTCAGGAGAACGAGCGCCCTCTAGCCCATATTGGCGCGGCTTACAACAGCTTTCATACCGCCTCAGCCGCGCATGGCGCTTTCCAGGGGTTCCGATGTCACCGGATAGCCCGCATCCTCCGGGATACACAGATGCTTCTCGCCATTCCGCAATTCTATACGCGGGCTTATCATCCGGGGCGGATAGGCGCGGGCATGATCGAGCAGCGCCTCGATGCTGTCGAACTGCGCCAGCCGCTCAAGGTTGCGCCGGGTCGGGAAGATGATCTTCGCTCTCCCCGCGTCCGCCCGGTCCAGCACCTCGCGCGCCGAGTGCCAGCCAAGCGATACCGTTTCGCCGCCATCGGGCGTGAGGTCACGATGATGTTCGTCACGCGCCACCGCAATGTAGAAGCGCGTATCGAAACGTTTGTGCGCCCTGTCGGCCGGTGGGCACCAGCGCGCGAACGGCACCAGCCCCTCGAAATCAAACGACAGGCGCGTTGCCGAAACGATATCGGCCAGCGTTCGGCCAGCTTTCAGCGCCGCGCGCATTTCAGGGACCGCTTCGGGCGAAAGCCGTCCCCGGTCCGCCGCAAGACACAGTCCACACTCCTCCAGCGCCTCGCGGACCGCCGCAATGCGCGAGGCCATGTCGTCCACATCGCCGGATGGATATAAATGCCCCGCATAGGCCCGGTCCGCCTGGTCCACCGCACCACCGGGAAACACCATCGCGCCACCCGCAAACGCCATTCCGGCGGCCCGTTCGGCGATGAGGAAGCGGGGCGCACCCGAAGCATTGGCTCTTGCCACGATCAGGGTCGCGGCGGGACGCGTCTCGCCCTCATGCTTGATGTCTGTCATCGGCGCATATGGGCTGGCGCCAGACGAAGCGTCAAGCGCCGGCTTGCAAGAGAACGGGAAATGAAAATATCGCCTGTTCGAACCGATTACTCTATATCCTCATCATGGCCATCCACGACACCCCGCCTCCCGATGCGGCGCCCGACTGGACAATATCGCAAGACTGGCAATCCTATTCGCCCGTCGAGCACGGAATATGGGACCGGCTCTTTACGCGGCAGGCCGATATGCTGCCCCCGCGGGTCATCCCGGCTTTCATGGAAGGGCTGGAAGTTCTGCGGATGACGAAGCCGGGAATTCCGGACTTCGACGAGTTGAACGAGCGCCTGATGAAGGCGACGGGCTGGCAGGTCGTTGCCGTGCCGGGGCTGGTTCCGGACGAGATATTCTTCGGGCATCTCGCCAACCGCCGTTTCGTCGCGGGGCGTTTCATCCGCACGGAAGAGCAGTTCGACTATCTTCAGGAACCCGACATATTTCACGATGTGTTCGGCCATGTGCCGTTGCTCGCGCACCCCGCATATGCCGACTACATGCAGGCCTATGGCGAAGGCGGACTGCGCGCGGCAAAGCTCGGCATGATGGAAGCTCTGGCGCGGCTATACTGGTATACGGTGGAGTTCGGCCTCGTGCGGGACGGCTCCGATCTCAAACTCTATGGCGCGGGCATCGTCTCCTCCCATGGCGAGAGCCTGTTCGCGCTTGACGATCCTTCGCCGCACAGGGTCGCGTTCGACCTTCGGCGGGTGATGCGCACGCGATACCGGATCGACGACTATCAGCAGAATTATTTCGTCATCGACAGCTTCGAGGATCTGCTTCGCCAGACCCGCGATGCAGACTTTGGACCGCTCTATGAAGAATTGCGCGCCCTGCCGCCGATCGAGGTGGCGGAACTGTTGCCGTCCGACCAGGTGCTGCACAAGGGAACACAGGCCTATGCCGCGAGCAAGGCCCCCTCCTGACCGGTCCGGGCATGCAGCCCCGGCTGAGGCACGCCATACAGCACAACTCATCGCTCCATTGCTTCGTCATGGCGCGAATTGATCCGATATTTCCGTTCCCCGATATGCGTTCATTGTCTGGCTATATTTTGCCGCTATAGACATGCGCGCACGGGTTCAGGACGACAGGTTTTCTGCATGGGGATTTTCAAGGGGTTTGCGCGCGCGGCACTGGTAGTCGGCGCGACGCTGGCAATGGCATCCTGCGGCGGCGGGGGCGGCGGAAGCGCTTCCAGCTCCGGCGGATCTTCGACCGGAGGCGGCTCCACCTCTTCGGGCGGCGGGGCGGTCACATCGCGCATCTCCATCGACCACAGCCGCATCGGCCAGCTCATTTCCGGCTGGGAAGTGACCCCGCGCTTCTGGGAATTCGACAAGGCGAACGACCGCTATAACGGTGCGTGGCTGACCAGCCGCGACGCCATCGTCCAGAAGCTGGTGGACGATGCCGGCATCAACCGGGTGCGGGTCGAGCTGCGCAGCGGCGTCGAGAATCCTGTCGATTACTGGACGCCCTTCGTCAACGGCACCTTGTCCTACAATGGCAGCCGCAACCATTATTACGAGAAGATCAACGACAATTCGAACGCCAGCAGCGCCAATGCCGCCGGGTTCCAGTGGGCATCGTTCGATTATTATGTCGACAATTTCGTGGTACCGCTGAAAACCAAGGTCGCGCAAAGCGGCCAGTCGCTGTTCGTCACCCTCTGCCTTGTCGATTTCGACTCCGGCCTGCCGCAAGGCAGCCTGTCGCTCGCGAGCAGCCCCAATGAATATGCCGAGCTGATTACGCTGGCCGCGCAACGTCTGCAAAGCAAGGGTATCACCCTCAACGCGCTGGAAGTCATCCTTGAGCCGGATAACGGCGTCGGCTGGTCCGGCTCCGCCATCGCCAACACAATGCTGGCGGCCAAGAGTCGCCTCGCCGCTGCCGGATTTACCCCGAAGTTCATCGCGCCTTCCGCCTCGCGCGCGAGCATCACGGCGTCGATCATGAACAGCTTCGAAGGCGTTGCGGGCGCTTCCGCCGCGCTCAACACCGTCTCCTACCATCGCTATGATGGAGACACGAGCGCCAACGGCGCGCTCGCCACCATCCGCCAGCGCGCGAGCAATGTCGGCGCGGACACCGCGATGCTCGAATATGTGAACGCCAGCACCGCCAATTTCTTTCGAGACATGGAGTTTGGCGGCGCCAGCGCATGGCAGGGCTATGGCGCCGCGGACGATGCGGCCTCGGCCAGTGCCGCGAAGGATGGCTATATCCTGTGGAGCAACCCCAGCGGCGCATTGGCGCTCACGCCCCAATTTTCTCAGATCGCCGCCATTCAGCGCAAGGTGAAGTCCGGTGCGCGCGTCCATTATTCGGCCGCCACGCAGGGCAGCGACGCATCGCTCGACTTCCAGAATCCCGACGGCTCCGAGGTCATCGCCATTTATTCTACGAGCGGTTCGACAGCGGAAATATCGGGCGCGGCCCATACCGCCTATGGCGTGACCTTCGCCGGACCCAATGGCGCGGCCTATACCACCTCGACGGCGACAGCGAGCGGCACGGGGCGCATCACCATCACCATCCCGGCAAACACGGTAGTGGTGCTCCACAGCACCAACTGACAAACACTATTCGGTCGCGCCCCAGAGCGCCGATGCGTGGATGAAACCGCGCTGGCCGGCGACATCGAACAGACACCAGCCGCCTGAGCAATCGCTCACGCGGCCGACCACGCCAGCCTCCACGCTGTAAAGCTCAGGCGAATCGTCGCTGCGCCTGTCGCGCATGGCCGCCGCGCCTTTGACCATCGCCGTTGCGGTGTCGCTCAACAGGCGCACATGCATCCAGCCCTGCGTGCCCGAAGGATCCTCGATCTTGCGCCAGTTGCTGTGGACCTGCACCACGCGGACCGGCAAGTCCTTGCGCCGATAGACCCAGCTCGACGGATAATCGAGGCTCGGCCCTACGCGCATCCGCGCCTCGGACGCGGCGATAGAGGCCCAATAAGGCGGCGTCTTGGTCTGCGCCTGCACGGGTGACGAACCCATCAGTCCAAACGCCACCGCGATCGCCGCGCCAGCCGACAACACCCCTCTCGACGATTCCGTTTTCAGCATGGTCATGGTTGACCGATAGGATATCGAGCGCGTCAAGAAAAGGCATTTGCATCCATTCTTCCTCCATTCTCGCTGCCGATGACCATCCACCGGACTTGACCTGCGCCCGGTCATGGGGATAGCGCAGGATCATGCCCAGCAAACCGCGCCCCGCCCGCCCCAGGGTCATCGTCACCCGTCGCCTTCCCGCATCGGTAGAGGCGCGCATGAGCGAGCTGTTCGACACGGTGCTGAGTCCCGCGGACGAGCAAATGGACCGCGCCGCTCTCTGCGCTGCGATGGCCGATTGCGATGTACTGGTGCCGACCGTCACCGACGCTATCGATGCGGAAATGATCGCGCAGGCGCCGGAGCGGCTTCAGATGATGGCGAATTTCGGGGCGGGTGTCGATCATATCGACCTCGGCGCCGCCCGCAAAAAAGGCATCATCGTAACCAACACGCCCGGCGTGCTGACCGAAGACACCGCCGACATGGCGATGGCACTCATCATCGCGGTGCCGCGTCGCCTCGCCGAAGGGGAAAAGCTCATCCGCTCCGGCCAGTGGAAAGGCTGGAGCCCATCGGGCATGCTGGGGCACCGCATCGGCGGCAAGACGCTCGGTATCATCGGCATGGGGCGCATCGGGCAAGCCATTGCCTTGCGCGCCGCGCCCTTCGGCCTCGCCGTGCAATATCACAATCGCCACCGCCTGCCCGACAGCGTGGAAAAGGCAACCCGCGCGACATGGGTCGAGACGATCGACGAGCTGCTTTCGACCAGCGATTTCGTCTCGATCAACTGTCCATTGACCGACGAAACCCGCGGCATGATCGACGCGAGGCGCATCGCCCTGCTGAAGCCAGAAGCCTATCTCATCAACACCTCGCGCGCCGAAGTGTGCGACGAGGAAGCGTTGATCGAAGCCTTGCAGGCCGAACGCATAGGCGGCGCGGGCCTCGATGTCTATGCGCATGAGCCGGCGGTCAACCCGCGCCTGCTCGATATGTCCAATGTGGTGCTGAAACCGCATATGGGCTCTGCCACCTTCGAGGGGCGCGAGGCGACCGGCGACAAGGTGATCGCCAATATCCGCACATGGGTGGATGGGCACAGACCCCGCGATCAGGTTCTCGAAGGCCTGATCTGACACCCACGCCGAAGCGGCTTAACCCGCCCTCGACAAGCGCGCCGTGAAGTGCCACTCTCTCGCCATGCGGGAGAAGGAACTAAGGCTGGCTCTGGTCTGCTATGGCGGGATCAGCCTTGCCGTCTATATGCACGGCATCACCAAGGAAATATGGCATCTCGCCCGCGCCAGCCGCGATTTTCATGAGGACTGCGCTTCCCCGCCCGAAAGCGTGCTCGCTGTTTATGGCGCGCTGCTGAACGAGATTCAAACGGATGCCGACCTTCGCGTTCGCATCGTGATAGACATTGTCGCGGGCGCGAGCGCGGGCGGCATAAACGGCATCTTCCTAGCGCAGGCAATCGAAACCGGCCAATCGCTCGAACCGCTCACCGACCTGTGGCTCCGCAACGCCGATGTCGAAACCCTGCTCGATCCCGATGCGCGCCCTGCCGCGCGTTTCACCAAATTCTGGGCGCAGCCGCTGGTATGGCTGGCGGCGCGGCGGCGCGGAGATGCGGTCGAGCGTACCGTTTCGCCCGATACCCGCGAGGAGGTGCGCCACAAGCTGTCGAGCTTCATCCGGTCGCGCTGGTTCCAGCCCCCCTTCGGCGGCGAATCCTTCACGAGCCTGCTGCTGGAGGCGTTCGACAGCATGGCCTCCATCCCGCGCGACCGGCCCCTGCTGCCCCATGCCTATCCGCTCGACCTGATGGTGACGGTGACGGATTTCGAGGGCTATCCCGAAATGTTGCGGCTCAACAGCCCGCCGACCGTAACCGAGATGGAGCACCGGCTGACCATCCAGTTCCGTACCAAAATGCGTCAGGGCACACTTGCCGACCCGGCGGAGCTGACCTTCGCGGCGCGCGCGACCGCCAGCTTCCCCGGCGCCTTCCCCCCCTTCACCGTGCGCGAGCTGGACCGGGTCATCAGGAAGCAGAAGCGTTTCTGGGGTGGGCGCGAACGCTTCCTCAACCGCGTCCTGCCCCAGCACAGCGCGCTGGGCCGCGCCGAGGACGCCGTGCTGATCGACGGATCCGTGCTCAGCAACGCGCCGTTCGCGCCCGCCATCGCCGCATTGCGCCACCGGCCCGCCCGCCGCGAGATCGACCGCCGCTTCGTCTATATCGACCCCAAGCCCATTGGCCGCTCCTTTGCCATCATCCGCACCGGCGAGCATCACAACGCCGACGAACCCGATAACGCTCCGCCGCCTCTGCCCGGCTTTTTCCGCACCATCTTCGGGTCGTTGAGCGATATTCCGCGCGAACAGCCGATCCGAGACAATCTCGAAACGATCGAGGCGCGCTCGCGCACCATTCGCCGTATGCGCCGCATCACCGAAACGCTGCGCGAGGAGGTGGAGCGCGAAATCGAGTCGACCTTCGGCGGCACATTGTTCCTAGACCGGCCGACTCCCGCGCGCCTCGCCGCTTGGCGGGCCAAGGCGCAAAACCGCGCCGCCGTCTCCTCCGGCTTTGCCTACCCAGCCTATGCGCTGCTGAAGCTCTCCGCGATCGTCGAGGAAGTGGCGGCGATGCTTTTCCGCATCGGCGGCGATAACAACCCGATGATGCGCGAGGCCTTCCGCCAGTCAATCTGGTCGCACGTCCGCTCCACTGGCCTTGACCAGATGCGCGAGGAAAAGCGCGGCGGCGCTCGGCCCGAAATCATCGCCTTTTTCCGCGATCATGACCTTGGCTTCCGCGTCCGTCGCCTGCGCTTCATGGCCCGGAGGCTCACCGAGGCCATGGACAGTCACAGCGACGAATTGCAGGACGCCGTCGGCGGCATGCGCAAGGCGATCTATTCGGCGCTCTCGCTCTATCAGGAATCGGGCACGAGCGACTATTTCTCCGAGATCATGGTGCAGATGGCCGAGGCGACGGTGATCGACCCGGCGCAATCGCTGCGCGAGCTGGCGCTGGCGCGCGATCTCAAGGGCAAGGACGACGCGGTAGAAGCGATGCTGGCCGAGGCGCTGGCCGAATTGCCCAAGGGCGAACGACGGGCGATGCTGCTCACCTATCTGGGCTTTCCGTTTTACGACATCGCCACCCTGCCACTGCTTCAGGGCGAGGGGTTGGACGAGTTCGATCCCATCAAGGTGGACCGCATCTCGCCGGAGGATTGCTCCACGCTGCGGACCGGCGGCGCGCAGGCCATGCTCAAGGGCATCGAGTTCAACAGCTTCGGCGCCTTTTTCAGCCGCACCTACCGGGAGAACGACTATCTCTGGGGGCGGCTACATGGTGCCGAGCGAATGATCGACATAATGCTCTCCACCGTGCCGCCCAATACCCTTGGCAACCGCGACGAGCTGGCGCGGGATTACAAGTTCAAGGCGTTCGCGGCGATATTGCGCGAGGAGGAAGGCCGCCTCACCAAGATCGCCGATCTGATATCCGAGCTGAAGGCCGATGTTGCGGCGCGGCGCGATCCCATCGCCCGGATGCCAGACTGAGCCGCCCGATCAGCCTATCGTCTGGCCGGTCTTTTCCCAGTCCGCCATGAAGGCCGCGATGCCCTTGTCGGTCAGCACATGATTGAACAGCGACCGGATGACCGCGGGCGGCGCGGTCATGACATCGGCCCCGATCTTCGCGGCCTGAAGAATGTGGATCGCGTGGCGCACACTGGCGACGAGTATCTCCGTCTCGAAGCCGTAATTGTCGTAGATCAGGCGAATATCCTCGATGAGCTGCATCCCGTCGAAGCCATTGTCGTCATGCCGCCCGACAAAGGGCGAGATGAAGGTCGCGCCCGCCTTCGCCGCGAGCAGCGCCTGATTGGCCGAGAAGCAAAGCGTGACATTGACTTGCGTTCCTTCACCGCTGAGCGCCTTGCACGTCTTGAGGCCGTCGATGGTAAGCGGCACCTTGATGCAGACATTGTCCGCAATCTTGCGCAGGATTTCCGCCTCTTTCATCATCGTCGCATGATCGAGCGCCACGACTTCGGCGGACACCGGCCCATCGACGATGCCGCAGATTTCCTTCACCACATCGAGAAACTGCCGCCCCGATTTCGCGATCAGCGATGGATTTGTCGTCACGCCATCGAGCAGTCCGGTGGCGGCAAGATCGCGAATATCGGCGGTGTCGGCGGTGTCGACGAAGAATTTCATGGGAGGCGGCCCCTTTTGTCAGCGAAACATGAGTCGCCGTCCGCTATACCCCCTCATCTCCGAAGGGGTAAGCGCCGTGGGAGCTTTTCCTGTGGATAGATCTCCGCCTGCTAAAGCGCCCTGCCCGCCGTCAACGCCGCAATCAGCATCGGATCGCCGCTCGATTGCGGATCGGCGCGGATAGCCACCTCTTCCCTGCCCATTTCGGCGAAGATCGCGTTCGAAGCCTTGTGGGTCACGTCATCGCGCAGGCCCGCGAAATCAATGGCCGTCGCCAGCCTGAGCGCATCGGTCACGGCCTGATTGTCGAACAGCTTCAAACCCTCGTCCACGCCCGGCAGCATGGCCGAAAGCAGCCCGTCGCCGATCTGCTCCTGAAGCAGCGCCGTCGCCGCCGGGGTTCCCACGGCTTTCACAATCGCGGCGGCATCCCTGGGTGAAACAGAAAGGATGGCATCGGCGATGATCGGCGCGGCGCGCTCCGCCCCCTTCTCGGCAGCCCGGTTTACCTGCTTGAGCAGGCGATCGCGCAGCAGCGTGCTCATCAGCGCCTTGGTCAACAGCGATCCGCCGCTACCCAGCCGATCGGGCAAGGAGATGCGCGCGATCTGGCTGTCGTAAAAGCCGCCCGGAGCCATTAGCCGCGCCAGCGCCCGTTGCGAGGAAAGCGACAACAGCCGCCGGATCACTTCCGTGAGGCTATAGCCCAGCCCTTGCTGACATCCGCCAAGGCCCACAAGCAGCACCAGCGCCGAACCGCCACCCAGAAATTGCCTGCGTTCCATCATCATCCTTCTCCCTCATGCCCACTCCATGCGGATGAAGGCGAGTGTGTTTCTTTTGCGCGAAAAAGGGAAGCCGCTTTTTATCCGGCACAGATCATGGGTAAGAGAGATCATGACTCGCGCCCGCGTCCTCCTGCTCAACAGCCCGCTCGGCGCGCTCGACTATCGCGTGCCTCAGGGGATGGAGGTTCAACCCGGAAGCATCGTCGAAGTTCCGCTGGGGCCGCGCCGCATGACGGGCGTGGTGTGGGAGGAAGATCGCCTTGCCGATGCCGGAAGCGTTTCCGACGCCAAGCTTCGCCCGATATTGGCAACAATGCCTGCGCCGCCGCTGCCCGCGCCGCTGCGCCGGCTCATCGAATGGGTGGCGGAATATTATATGGCTCCGCCCGCCGCCGTGCTGCGAATGGCGATGCCGTCGGGCGTCGCGGTGACGGGGATCAAAAGCATCACCGAATATCGCGCCAGCGGCACCCCGCCCCTCCGCATGACGCCCCAGCGCGAACAGGCGCTTGAGAAAATCGGCGCGCATCAGGGCATTGTGCGCGAACTGGCGGAACAGGCGGATGTTTCCATCGCCGTGATCCGCGGCCTCATCAAGGCGGGCGCGCTCGAAGCCATCGAGGTGAGCGCCCATGCGCCCTTCCCCCCGCCGGAGCCTGACTATGATGCGCCTGCCCTCAACGAAGCGCAGCAGGCCGCGGCGGATCAGCTCATCGCCGCCGTCGATGCCGCCGGGTTTCAGACCTTCCTGCTCGATGGCGTGACCGGGTCCGGCAAGACCGAGGTTTATTTCGAGGCGATCGCCCGCGCTATCAGGGATGGCAGGCAAGCGCTCGTTCTGCTCCCGGAAATCGCGCTTACCCAGCCTTTTCTGAAACGCTTCGAGGCGCGCTTCGGAGTCGCGCCCGTGGCGTGGCACAGCGGCCTGCGACAAAGCGAGCGTCGGCGGGCGTGGATTGCTGCGGCGAGTGGCGAGGCGCGGGTTGTGGTCGGTGCGCGCTCGGCGCTGTTCCTGCCCTTTCCCCGCCTCGGCCTTATCGTGGTCGATGAAGCGCATGAAACCAGCTTCAAGCAGGAGGACGGCGTTCATTATCACGCGCGCGATGTCGCCGTGATGCGCGGAGTGAAGGAAGATTGCCCCGTCGTGCTGGCTTCGGCGACGCCCGCCATCGAAACCCGCCATCAGGTGAGCCTTGGCCGCTATCGGGAGATCCGCCTGCCCGCCCGCTATGGCGGCGCGCAGATGCCGGAGATCGTGGGCATAGACATGCTCGCCGATCCGCCCGAACGCCAGCGCTGGATCGCGCCGAAACTGGTTGCCGCCATCGAGGAAACGCTGGAGCGCGGCGAGCAGGTGCTGCTCTTCCTGAACCGGCGCGGCTATGCGCCGCTCACCCTGTGCCGCCATTGCGGCTATCGTTTCCAGTGCCCCAATTGCACCGCATGGATGGTGGACCACAAAACGACGCGACGTCTCGCCTGCCATCATTGCGGGCATATGATGCCCACTCCGCGCGAGTGCCCCGAATGTCATGAGGAGGACGCGCTCGTTGCCTGCGGCCCCGGCGTAGAGCGCATAGCCGACGAGGTGGCGATGCTGTTCCCCAAGGCGCGCACCGCCATCGTCACATCCGATACGTTGTGGTCGCCCGAACGGGTCGCGGAGTTCGTCGCGGGGGTGGAGAGCGGCGCGACCGACATCATCATCGGCACGCAGCTCGTGACCAAAGGCTATCATTTCCCGAACCTGACTCTGGTGGGTGTGATCGACGCCGATCTGGGGCTGGAGGGCGGCGACCTGCGCGCGGCGGAGCGCTGCTTCCAGCAGATCAGCCAGGTCGCGGGGCGCGCCGGGCGCGGCGAAAAGCCGGGGCGCGTCATGCTGCAAACGCGGATGATGGAAGCGGGCGTCATCAGGGCGCTGCTTTCGGGCGATGCCGAGCGCTTTCATGCCGCCGAAACCGCAAGCCGCCGCGCCGCCAATGCGCCGCCGTTCGGGCGCTATGCCGCGATCATCGTGTCGAGCGAGGATGCGCAGGCGGCAGCCCGCGTGGCAAGGCGGCTGGGCGATGCGGCACCGCGCGTGGAGGGCATGCATGTCTATGGTCCCGCCCCCGCACCGATGGCGCAGCTTCGCGGGCGCTATCGCCACCGCCTGCTGGTTCATGCCGCGCGCGGTTTCGCCGTGCAGGAGGCGATTGCGAAATGGCTGGGCGAGGTGCGCTGGCCGGGGTCGGTGCGGGTGACGATCGACATCGACCCTTATAATTTTCTCTGAACAGACATTGCGGCAGACCGTAAAATCGGCACATTCCGGCGCTGGGACATCATGATAATTTCAATATTTTCAACATATTATGCTGCATAATAATTTCGCCTATCAGACGGTTCACGATTAATGTCTTTCCTCGAACCAAATTCTCAATAATTTAAGTAGAGTTAAATCAGAGGAATCATCATGCCCGATCAGATTATCGACATCCTGCCTGCCCTTATGCCGTTCATCCTCATCGGCTTCGCCGCGCAACTGATCGACGGCGCGCTGGGCATGGCCTATGGCGTCATCTCGACCACGCTGCTGCTCGCCATGGGCCTGCCGCCCAAGGCAGCCTCTGCCGGAACCCATGCGGCCGAAACCTTCACGACCGCCGCATCGGGCCTAAGCCATATTTTTCACCGCAATGTCGACTGGCGCCTTTTCTCGCGACTTGCCATTCCGGGCATGATCGGGGGCGTTGCCGGAGCTTATCTGCTCTCCAGCGTCGACAGCACTGCGGTGAAACCCTATGTGCAAAGCTATCTTATGGCGCTTGGCCTGTGGCTGCTGTGGCGCAGCTTCGCGGCCATTCAACCCAGGAAGGACCCCAGACTGGTTGCGCCGCTCGGACTGGTCGGCGGCTTTCTCGATGCGACTGGCGGAGGCGGATGGGGTCCGGTCGTAACGTCAAATCTGCTGCTGCAGGGCAGCGACCCGCGCACCACCATCGGAACAGTCAATACCGTCGAATTTCTGCTGACCGCCGCCATCAGCGCAACCTTCCTCGTCAGCCTCGGCTGGGAAACCTTCACCCTCGCCACAATCGGCCTGCTGATCGGCGGTGTGGCGGCGGCTCCGCTCGGAGCATGGCTGGCGAAACATGTTCCGGCCAACCGCCTGATGATGATGGTCGGAATATTGCTCACTATCACATCGGGCTATGGCATAGCCAAATCGCTTCAACTGCTCCCATAAAGCGAACTGGGGCGGGGTTTTATCCCCGCCCCATGATCTTGCTGGCGCCCAATATCAGGACACTGGCGCCTTCAGTTGTTGAACAGACGCGCCGCCTCGTCCTGCAAGGATTCCCGCGTTGCAGGAGCTTCGGCAGCGGCGGGAGCTTCCTCAACGCTCTCAAGCCCTTCCTCACCGACATGAGACGCCTCTTCGCGCTCGCGCCGCAGCTCCTCGATCAGGGCGGCGCGGGCGCCGTCCAGCCGGGTGTCGGTCGGCGCATCGAGGCCCGCCTTCTTCGCGGCCTTGGCGACAATTGCGTCCAACTCGCGCTGCGAGCACAGGCCCAGCGTGACGGGATCTTTCGGCACGATGTTGGAAATGTTCCAGTGCGTTCTCTCGCGGATCGCCGCGATGGTCGTGCGCGTCGTGCCGATCAGGCGACCGATGGCACCGTCCGAAATCTCCGGGTGGTTGCGCAATATCCATGCGATGCCGTCCGGCTTGTCCTGACGCTTGGAAACCGGGGTATAGCGCGGCCCCTTGGTGCGGCGAACCGGCTCGTTGCCCTTCGAGATCACCAGCGCATAGTCCGCATCCGCCTCGCCCTTGTGGATTTCCTCCAGCGTCAGCTCATGCGCGCGAACCGGGTCACGCGGCGTATATTTGATGCTGGCCGTATCGTCGGCGATCGCCTGAACTTCCAGAATATGCAGCCCGCAAAATTCGGCGATCTGCGGAAAGCTCAATGCGGTTTCTTCGATAAGCCAGGCTGCCGTGGCATGAGGCATGAGGGGTTGGGACACAGTCGGCTCCATGGTTCGGAAACAATAAGGGCCACCCAAGCAGGGTGGCCTCGATAGCCCGGACTTTAGGCCAATGCGCAGGCGAGAGCAAGCAAAAGCTGCTCCGCTTCCCTTCAGTCGCCAACCTTCAGCACGATCTTGCCGAAATGCTCGCCCGCCTCCATCCGGCGATGCGCGGCGGCGACATCCTCCAGCGCGAACACCCTGTCCATGGCGGGCCGCAGGCGCCCGCTTGCCACATAGGGCCAGACATGGCGCGATATTTCGTCCGCGACCAGCGACTTGAACGTGGTCGAGCGCGGCCGCAAAGTCGATCCGGTCAGGGTGAGCCGCCGGGTCATGATGTCGGGGATGAATATCTCCGCCTTTGCACCGCCCAGCATCGCTATAGAGACATGCCGCCCCTCGATCGACAGGCAGCGCAGGTTGCGGGGCAGATAATCTCCGCCCACCATATCGAGCACGGCGTTGCACCCCTGTCCGTCCGTAATGCGCAGCACCTCGTCGACGAAATCCTGAGTGCGATAGTTGATGGCGTGGTCTGCGCCCCAGTCGAGCGAGCGCATGCATTTCTCGTCCGAACCGCAGGTGACGATGATCTTCA